>CAZJNG010000091.1:0-6007 GCA_964547265.1 uncultured Candidatus Cloacimonadota bacterium
GGAATATCATTATAGAGTGAGAGCAGTTAAAGATAATCTATACTCTGCATATTCTCAAGTTGTAAATATTGAGATAGATACGATGGAATTTGACATGGTATTTGTAGAGGGTGGCACCTTTAACCCAAGCTCAAGTTACACAGTAACCTTATCTCCATTTTACATGGCAAAATACGAGGTTACACAGGCAGAGTGGGCAAGTGTGATGACCGGGAATAATAACAACATTCCTACAACTACCACAAGTTTCCCAAACAATCCGACACATCCAATGCAAAGAATTTCCTGGTACGATGTTATTGTGTATTGCAATCGTCGCAGTATTCAGGAAGGTTTGATGCCTGTTTATGCTAAGTCTGGTGCCACAAACCCAGATAACTGGGGGAATGTACCAACGAGTAATAATGCAGACTGGAATGCAATCGCTATGAATATGAGTGCTAACGGTTATCGCCTCCCGACTGAAATGGAGTGGGAATTTGCTGCACGAGGTGGCGTACCGGCTCAGCAGGCAGGGACATTTAATACTTCGTATGCAGGAAGTAATAATGTAGATGATGTAGCATGGTATAATGGAAATTCCGGTAGCACAACACATCCTGTAGGCACTAAAGCTCCGAACGAACTTGGTTTATATGATATGACTGGAAATGTCTTTGAGTGGTGCTGGGATTGGTATGCATCATATCCTTCCGGATCGTCTGCCAATCCAACGGGTCCTAATAGCGGGTCTTACCGTATGGGGCGCGGTGGTAGCTGGGACCATGATGCTTACGTCTGCACGGTTTCTTACCGTGGCTTCAATAACCTTAACAACCGTTTCGGCACATTAGGCTTTCGCTTGCTTAGGGTCTCCCCATGATTTTTTGCCTTTTAGAATTGTTTACTTCGAAAACAAACAATATGTTTTTTATGAAACAAGGAGGTATTACAATGAAAATTATCATGCTAACCTTGCTTCTGATGTTTAGTTTGACTTATGTATATTCAGACTACATGCAGATTGAACTGGCATCAGGGACAAGTGCAAGTTTTAATCTTAATGAGATTGAGCAACTGACATTCAGTGAAGTCCAGTTATCTGTTCAAATTGCATCGGGAGTACAGGAATTATTTGATATTGAGGATATCGTACAGATCACATTCAGTGAGAATGTATCTATAGATGACACGGTAAAGTTCATAAGCCAAATTCCCATTGAGTTTCTAAAGAATCACCCCAATCCCTTTAATCCTGAGACTACCATATCATTTGTTACTAATGTATCAGGATATACGAAAGTGGTGGTTTATAATCCCAAAGGACAGAGAGTACGAACTCTTCTGTCGAAGGAGCTAGATGCCGGACATCATTCTTTTTTATGGGATGGTAAAAACGAGCAAGGCAAACCTGTATCAAGCGGTGTTTACATGTACAAAGTATCAGTGGATGGACTACAGAAAATTGACAAAATGTTATTATTAAAATAAGGAGGAATCATGAAGAGCTTATATATAGGGCTTATTATTTTATTCGTTGCAACCACTTTGCTTGCGACACAACTGATTATCCATAAAACAGATGGAACAGATATTCAAGTTAATATAAGCGATATAGAAAGTATAACATTTGGTGAGGCTCCTTATGGAGAAATTTTGTTGTACGATGATTTTGATAGTTACGAGGTTGGAACTTTTCCTTCTGAAGGAGGCTGGGTTATTCAATATGGAGGAGCAGGGCAAAACTATCAATATATTTCTGATGACTATAGCAATAGTGGTTCTAAATCATTGAGAATATCTGGGACTTCTGGCTGGAGAGCTGAAATCATAAATGAGATAGACTTGTCTGAAACAGATATTGTCTTTTATGAAGCAAGTTTTTATGCTTTGCCAGGTTCGAGAGGAAGTGTTAGCTTATATAATCCTGATTATGGAAGTTGGGGTGGTTGGACTTGTCGTATTTTATTTGAAGATGGTGATCTAAATTTTAGAGATTTCGACCCAGGAGCAGAGTCTATTGAACTATTTTCATATTCCCAGGAAGAATGGGTAACAGTTAAACTTCGATATGATCAGCAAGTTGGCAAGGTAGATATATGGGCTAATGGAATACTAGTGCTTGAACAACATGAAATGAATTCTAATATAGAGCCATTTGGAATAACTCATTTTGTCGTCAGTACAAACAATTATTATGGAAACCAGATTAATTACTGGGATGACTTGAAAGTTTGGACAGAGTGATTCATGTTAAAAAACATTAGGCATCTACTGTTTGAGGATAATGAGGAAATACAATGAGAAGATTAGTTTTTTTATTATTGGTCATACCGATAGTTATGTTATTGATTTTATCTGTCGGTTGCAGTGATTCGACAGAGCCTAAGAAGGATCAAGTAGAAACGCCAACCTTTGATCCACCAGGAGGAGAGTATGATTCCGCCCAGCTTGTCAGTATAAATTCTGCTACTAAAGGTGCAGAAATTAGATATACTACTGATAGAACAGAACCGACAGAGTCATCTGCAATATTTACGGATCCAATTCAAATTTACTCAACAACTACATTTAAAGCGAAGGCATTTAAGGCAGGATGGAATGTAAGTGAAGTTGCAGAAGCGAATTATAATTTTACCTTGCCCATGGAAGGGCTTGTCGCCTACTACCCATTCAATGGTAATGCTAACGATGGAAGCGGAAATGGAAATCATGGGACAGTGCATGGTGCCACTTTGACTGAAGATAGATTTGGTAATCCTAACTCGGCTTACAGCTTTAATGGGTCTAGTGATTATATAGTTATTACTAATAGTGGGAATAGCATATTAGATTTACCGGGAGATTTCACTATATCAACATGGCTTAATTTTAGCTCGGGATATGGTACCCCAGGTTATGATAATCAAATACAGATTATAAATAAGTACGGAGTCGCTGGTGCAAACAATGCTGCTTACGGGATTGGGTATAAATATAACACAAGTAAATTTCAGTTTACGATTTATAATAGCACTACAAATCCAACACACTCAAACTTGTATAGCAATTATTCTCCACCACCAAATCAATGGATACATGTCGTAGCAGTTCGTAACAGTAATTACTTAAATTTTTACATTGACAATGTACTTGATTCTGTTCTAAACAATCCCACAAATGCACAAGTATCAAATTATAATTTATTTTTCGGAAGACTTGCAAGTTCATCAAGTCAATTTTTTGCTGGAAAGATAAGTGATACTCGCATCTACAACCGTGCATTATCCGAAGCAGAAATTCAAGCATTATATCATGAAGGTGGCTGGGAAAGTAATTAAAAATGAAATTCAACAAAAAAACAAGGAGGGATCGAATGATGACAAAAAACAAACCAGGAGGAAAAATCATGCAAAACAAACATTTTATCTTAATGCTTATCTTAAGCTTATGTTGTTCTTTAATGTTCGCTGCCACACATATAGTCTGTGCAGCTGGTACAGGAGATTTTACAGAGATTCAGGCAGCGGTTAATGCCGCAGGTGCAGGAGATTTAATAGTTGTAAAACCAGGACATTATATGCCTTTTAGTGTTGGTAGTGGAAAAAACAATCTTAGAATTCAGGGAAGTGGTGCTGATCAGACATTTGTCTTCAGCAGAGCAGTTGGAAATGCAGCTACCATCACATCATCTACAGGAGTAATTGTTGAAGGATTTACTTTTAGTTCTGCAAATGCTAATGGTATATCTGTTGATGCTGATCAATTTCATGCTAGGAATTGCGTGTTTGCAGATTCAAGAGATAATGGTCTTTATCTATATTCTGAGGGAACCAGATATTATTATGTAACTAATTGCATATTTAGAAATAACTCTACTGGAATTAGAACATATAGACCATATAATACTCGTACCTTAGTATGTTATAGTAGAAATAATATATTTATCAATAACGATTTATCGTCCATATCATTTGATGGAGGTATAGTTAGATCTTATAATCTGCATTGGAACAATAACTCTAACGGAACACTGGGCGCAACTGACTTTATAGCAAATCCAATGTTTATAAATCTTGCAAACAATAACTATCATCTACAGGAAGGATCGCCAGCTATTAATACAGGTACTCCTGGGGAGATATATTTTAATCTTGATGGTACAAGAAATTCTTTAGGAATCTATGGAGGACCTTATGCTTACCCAAATCAAGGGGCAAAGGTTCCAAATTTTGTCATATCGCCAAACAATACCACCAACAGTAATAATATTTCTATTATCGGCACCTCCAACACAAGATAGGAGGAAAAATGAATATTAAGAAAATACTATTATTGATATGTAGTCTGGCTTGTTGCTCATTTCTTTTTTCAGCTACATTTATAGTTGACATTACAGGGTCCGGAGATTTTACTCAGATACAGGAGGCAGTAAATGCTTCGACTCATGGAGATATAATAATTGTTAAACCCGGCACTTATTCTGCTTTTACAGCTAACAGGAATAACTTTCTTATACAGGGAAGCGGAGCAGACCAAACCTTTATCTTTAACACAAGTGGAACTAATAACGGTATAGCAGTTCAGCTTACCGGATCAAATATTGTTTTTGAAGGTTTTACTGTAAGTTCTTCTTTTGGTGCAGGAATCTCTACATTAAATACCAGCCCTTCGCATATCAGAAATTGTGTAGTAAAAGATTGTATGACAGACGGAGTACAATTAAACAGAACATCAGGAACGAGCACAACTCATATCACAAATTCGATTTTTATTCAAAACCAAAATGGGGTGAGGAGAGTTGGGAGTTCCTGTGAAGCATTTATCAACAACAGTATAGTGATAAATAATACAAGCAATGATTTTAGTGGAACTGGCATAACAACTTTTTACAGTTGCAGTTTCAATAATGGAACAAACAATATAATGGATATGACAAACACAGAATCTTTCATTGCTAATCCAATGTTTGTAGATATTAACAGCAGTGATTTTAATCTGCAGAACGGTTCTCCATGTATAGATGCCGGTCATACCTCACCGCTACATAATGATTTTGATGGTAGCAGAAATGATATGGGCATTTACGGTGGTCCATTTGCTTATCCGGGACAGGGAGCTAAAATTACAAATTTTATAGTTACTCCAAATAATGTTACGGCGGATCAGACAATATCAATAATCGGCACAGCTAAAACAAGATAGGAGGATAGTAATGAGAACGGGAATTTTAACGCTCTTTTTACTCATCCCGGTCTTTTTGTTCTGCTCATTAAATATTCAGGAAATAGAATATTTTATTAATACTGATCCCGGTGAAGGAAATGGTATCAGCATTTCAGCAGTAGATGGCAACTTTGATAGTGCAACAGAAAGATTTGCAATCCAAAATATCAGTATTGCAGGTTTATCACCGGGCGAACACACAATAGGTGTCAGAGCAAAAGACAGTAATGGCGAATGGGGCATAACAAGATACACAAGTTTTACAATTGTAGCCGAATATGATCCATATACTACTCCTTCACAGAGTGAAAATATTGTTGCTGTAGAATATTTTATTGGAACAGATCCCGGTCAAGGTAATGCAACTGCATTAAATCCCATTGATGGTGCTTTTGACTCAACATGGGAAAGATTTGCTTTGCAAAATATTGATGTTTCAGGACTTTCTGCAGGAGAACATACTGTAGGTGTCAGAGCGAAAGACAACAATAATAACTGGGGTATAATCAGATATAAAACATTTAATATCCAACAGGAATATAACCCTTATTATACTTATGCCATAAGTCAAAATGTTACTGCGGTTGAATACTTTATCGGAGATGACCCCGGACAGGGAAATGGTATAGCTTTAAATCCTGTAGATGGAACATTTGATACTGAATGGGAAAGATTTGCACTATCTAATATTGATGTGTCTGGTCTTTCAGTCGGAGAACACACAGTAGGAGTCAGAGCAAAAGATAACAAAAATAACTGGGGTATAACCAGATATAAAACATTTAATATCCAACAGGAATATAACCCTTATTATACTTATGCC
>CAZJNG010000091.1:6107-8160 GCA_964547265.1 uncultured Candidatus Cloacimonadota bacterium
ATAAGTCAAAATGTTACTGCGGTTGAATACTTTATCGGAAATGACCCAGGACAGGGTAATGCTAATATACTTAGTGCAGCAGATGGAGATTTTAATTCACATCACGAAGTTTTTTATATTTCTGATGTTAATATCTCGTCCTTGGGAATCGGTGAATATACTTTAGGTTTAAGAGCAAGAGATAATAATGAAAACTGGGGAATAACCAGATTTAAAACATTTAAGGTTATGGGAGAATACAATCCCCTAAAAAACATAACAGCTTTTGAATACTTCTTTGACAATAATGATCCGGGACAAGGAAATGCAATAAGCATAAATGCTGCTGACGGTAATTTTAACTCAGGAGTTGAATCATTTATAGATTCTTTAACTATTAATCATTTAGTATCGCCTGTTATTGCTCATGATGACGGTACTAACGAAGAATGGTATAGTATGCCATCCTCAACCGGAAACAGATTTGTTGTAAACAGAATTTCCTATGGGATTGACTTTAATCTTCAGCATCTTAGATTTTTTTTAAGAAATGAAAACCCAAATAATCAGTTCTTTTTAGTTCGTATGTACGGAGATGATAATGGTTTACCTGATATTACAAATGTTGTGTTTGAATCTCAAATTACAGTGCCCGCAAATACTCAGGGTCAGTGGTTTTCTGTATCAACAAATAACTTAGCTTTGGAAAGCGGCTCATATTACATAGGCTGTCCATGGTATGCGTCAAGCAATTATCAGATAGGAGCAGATACGGATAATCCAAAAAATCAAAGCTTAATTTCACTTAACAATGGGCTATCATGGCAAAATGTATCCGGTAGAAATCTGATGATGAGAGCTCAGATAAAAACAATTTACCATACAATAAGTGTTCGTGCAAAAGATAGCTGGGGTGTTTGGGGACCAGTTGAAACAAGAGAATTCAATATTGTCTCTGCTCCTTTTGTTCAGAATCCTGTTAACGCAGTGAGCTTTAATGAAGATCATATATATACCGGTATTAACCTACACAATATCTTTGAAGATGATGTTTTTGCCGATAATGAACTAAATTATGAATGGGAAGGAAATGAAAATATCAGCATTGTGTTTAATGAGACAAATGGTGTAGTAACCATGACACCACTTTTAAACTGGTATGGAATTGAAACTATCATATTTAAAACAACTAATCCGAATAATATGTCTGTTACACATTCAATTACCGTTACTGTTTTACCCGTCAACGATCCGCCTGTGATAATACTGCCTGCAAGTTTTACAGGATATGAAGATATATCGTTTAGCGTTGATTTTTCTCCCTTTATCTCTGATGTAGATAATGAGCTTGAAGAACTTACATTGAGTGCTGTTAGTGGTGAAAATATTGTAGTTAGTATTGAAGGTCATACAGTTACTTTTACACCTGCACAGGATTGGTCAGGAACTGAAGAAATAGTCTTTACTGTAAATGATGGGGTGGATAGGTCTTCTTCAGACTTGACTCTCAGTGAACGCAGTGAGCGGGAGTTGAGAATGAAGAAAATCGATAATCTGCCTGTTCTCGAGTCACATTCGCAAGCTCATCGCAACGCAAGTCCCGGCAGAGCTTCTTCTTCTTCAGACTTGACTCTCAGTGAACGCAGTGAGCGGGAGTTGAGAATGAAGAAGAGTGTTAATCAGCCTGTTCTCGCGTCACATTCGCAAGCTCATCGCAAAGCAAGTCCGGTTAGAGCTACTGCCTCAGCAAGTGTTATGGTGACATTCTTACCGATTAATGATGCACCATTTGTAGCAAATGAAATAGAAGATATTACATTTAATGAAGACACAATCTTTAGCGGACTTGATTTAAATTACATCTTTGATGATGTAGATATCCCTTATGGTGATGTACTGACATTTAGTTCAACTGAGCATGAAAACCTGGCAATCACTATAGAAAACGGTATTGTGACTATGACACCGGCACAAGACTGGTTTGGTCAGCATACAGTTACCTTTACCGCCACAGATGACAGTCTGGCAAGTGTTTCCACAGATGCTCTTGTGACTGTAGTTAATGTCAATGATG
>CAZJNG010000092.1:0-8147 GCA_964547265.1 uncultured Candidatus Cloacimonadota bacterium
GTATTTTACTTAAAAATCCTGTTCAACTTATCTCTGTCTTTAAGCTATAAAATTAAGTTTTCTTATCTCACGGCTAAAGATGCCGGTATAAGCTGATACCCTTCGTCTTTTAGTTTATCTATAAAATGTATTAATTGTCTATATTTAATATCGTTATGACAGTGAGAAATCACAACCACTACATCTTGATTTTTAATTTTTTTTATTTCCGTAATTTTTTTTCTGGCATTTGCCATTGAGGATTCAGGTACATCAAGAAATATATTTCTTCTTGCTGATTTTATTCCGACTTCATTTGCGATTTTAAGTGCGACACTTTTACTGTCGGTAAAGCTATCAATAAAGTACATATCATTTTGCAACAAAGTTTCTAGGACAATTTTCATGACTCTGCTGTCTCTGGTCGCCTTACTTCCCATGTGATTATTGGCACCTGAAGCCAAAAACAGCTCAAACATCCAAGTTTCAATATAATCCTTAATTTCAAAATCTGTCATTGAGGATTTTATAGTGACTGATTCTAAATCTTTATTTTTTATTTTTCCATCACTCATATCTGGTTCCATTGGGATATGAATTAAGACTTCTCGCCCGGCTTCTATAGCTTTATTCATTTGCAATCTTGAATTATTGTGTCCCGGCAGAATAGCGAAGTTTATCTCTGTATCTAGGGAGTTAAACCTGTCAAATAAAGTATTGGTTATAGTTCCGAAATCATCAACAATGATACAAATTTTTGGCAAGTTTGGATTTATGACATACATCTTTGCTTTATCTCTGATGGTTGGAGCAGGTAAAGGTTCTGATGCCGGTGTGTCTTTAGTTGTTGGTTCTATCAATTTATCATGTATTACCTGTAGAGATTCCGGTTCAATATGTTTTACCGGAATCTCTTTAGTAATAATTTTATCGTCATCTGTTTTTTTTATTTCTATGTCCTTTTTCTGCTCTTGTTTTCGACTTATATTTATTGGGGACAACTTAATATCCACAATATTATTAGATAAACTAACAAAGTAAAAAATAATCGAACTAACAGCAATAAAGAAGATTATGAGTAAAACTAAGTTAACTTTATTAACTTTTATATTTTTCTTTTTACTTGTTTTGCTTTTTTTCTTAGCCATAAATCTAATCTAAAGTAAAGCCAGGATCAACAATCATTTCCAAATATTCTCTTAATTCAGGTTGGTATGGAACCATCATATTTAATAATCTATGAGCTTCCTGTCTCATATTTTTTTCTATACCATATTGAATAATCATAGAGACTAATTGTCTGTTTTGTGGCTCAATTGCGATTGCTCTTTCTGCATAATTAAATGCAAGATTATTCTGATTTGCTTTGAACATGGAGATAGCACCAACAAAATACGGATTTAATGAATTTGGATTATTTTCTATCATTTCTTCAACTAATTCTTCAACCTTATTTATAAGTCCTGATTCTGCATATAATAGAGCTAACATACCATGAAAGCGGATTCGTTCTCTTCTGTCTTTAACAAATTCCATTGCTTTTTCATAATGATAAATAGCTAAATCTAAGTTATTTAAACTTTGATAATGATCAGATAATCTCAGATGAGCAGCACCATAATTCATGATGAGTCTGATCATATTATCGTCTTGATATAGGTTGTCATCGAAGACACCTCTATATAAATAGAGATTGTTTAAATTGTTTGAAAGTCTTTCGTAATATATTCTGTTTTTTCCTTTTGTGGAAACAACTCGATCAACCATGCCTTCATTTATAAGATATTCATCAAAGCCTGAATTGTCAGAACATGTTACCGCGAAATATATTGGTCTTTTACCAAAATTATCTTGAATGATTTTAACAACCGCAAAATCTTTGATGAGCATTGGTGTTCCTGATGCCAAATTAAGAATAAACCTTTCACCGCCCGGTGATGAAATTGGTATTTCCATTGCACCCTCTATCCTAACCGGTCTTAATCTGTCAATTTGCTCATCAGTCCAGTTAAGTTCGACACCTTCTAAATCTCGTAGTTGTTTAAGATACCAAGGTGTATTTAATAAGCTTAGGTTAGCTACTGTAACATCTCGTCTGATACCTTTAATCTCTTTATTTTTTATAGCCATTGCATTGGAAATGAGTTCCTTTGTTCTTTGGGTAGGATAAATGTTTGTAGGTGGATAAATATGCTCTTCATTAACTGCGTAAGGATCATAGACAGCTTGTGCATACCATAATGGGAAGGTATCATTATCTCCGTTGGTAAATACAATGGCATTTTCTTCAAGGCTGTTTAAAATATTCAAACCATAGTCAAGAGAAATTAATTCACCTGTGCGGTCATGCTTATTATATTGAGAAGCTAAATTTACAATTGGATATAATAAAAGAACTCCTATTAAAGTGTGTTTAACAACTTTATTTTCTTTAAATGAGTTTAATAGTCCGACTGCACCGATACCCATAGCTACAGCCCAAAAATTGTATGCTGTCACAAAGAAATAATCCCTGTCTCTAACTTCAGCATTTGAAAGGTTCATTACTAAAACCATAGCAACAGATGCCATGAAAAATAAACCGGAAAAATACCAAAAAGCATTTCTGTTTTTCTTAAAGGCATAGTAAAAACCATTCAAACCAAGTAAAGCAACAATGAGATTTGAAATCGTCTGAATAATATTCTGATTAGCAAGCCCAAACCATTTCGAAACAGTTTCAACATCTAGAAATTGCCAGGAAAAATATCTTAAAAAATGAAATCCAAACTGTTCTCCTAATGTTGCTCGTCTGACTAAAAAGCTAAAGTCCCCATACTGTCTTCTTAAAATATAGTCCATAAATAAACTAAAATTATGTGGATGACCCTCGTTGATAAAAGGTCTGAACTCTGAGCGAATTAATAAAAATAAATGAGAACTAAAGCCAACAAGCATTAATCCGATACCTAGCAGCCACACTCTCTTGCCGATATATTCTCTTAAATAATAATACATTATGCCTATCAGTGCTGCTCCAACAACAAATTTTTCTAATACAGGTATATTGTTATTTGCACCTACAGAATCAAAGATTTTGTAAAGTACAAGTAATCCTATCGAATAAAGAATCACTTTTCCCCAGAAACTAAAGTTTTTAATTTGAGGTTTTATATATGGAAAAACAACAATAAATAAAATTGCAGGAGCTATTTGTAAGGCTGTTTGATGTATCCCAAAGCCTAAAAAAAAGATATAAGTAATTAATAAAAGAAGGTTTTGATGAGAAAATTCCTTTTGTTTTTTAACCCAGATAAAAGTAAGCCAGACAATAATGTTAATAATAAACGCTAATCCTGCATAAACCTCTGCCTCAATCGCATTCATCCAGTAAGTAAAAGAAAATGCAGTTAAAATAGCTGCAACAAATCCACCTATAAAAACAGTAAACTTATCTTCATTCCACATACTAATTATTTGAACTGTGAATAAATAAGTAAACATTACTCCAAAAGCAGAAAATAGTGAAGACAAGAAGCTTATAACCATTGCATGAGAAAAACCTAAACTAAAAATACAAAAAAATCTGCCTAAAATTATGTAAAAGGGGTTTCCCGGAGGATGAGGGATTCCGAGTATGCTACTACATGCTATATATTCTCCTGCATCCCAAAAAGAAGTTGATTTAGAGTTTGTTAATTGATAAATAATCATTGTAAATAAAAAGATAAGAATCGCAATGATAGTATTTGTTTTTATAGAAATGATTGTTTTTGGTTTAAAATCAGTTAAATCAATAGTCGTGTCTTTTTTTAATATTTTGTCTTCAGATGACTTTATCTTTCTTGCCATAAAAACTCCATTTATATATTATTTTGTGAATAAACAACTTGTCCGTCTATCATTGTAAAAACGGGTTTAGTGTCAAGTAAAATATCATTAGGATTTGCAAGGAAATCTTGAACTATTATTAAATTAGCCTTTAGACCTACCATAAATTTTCCATATCTGATATTTTTATTTGCCACTCTGAAATGATTAACTGCATAAGCATCAATTACTTGTTTTATATCTAAACATTCTTTAGGTAAAAATGTTTCATCCAGAGTCTGATTATCTTGTTTTCTGAAAAGTGCAGAATACATACCACAAAATGGGTTCATTGTTTCTACCGGG
Organism: uncultured Candidatus Cloacimonadota bacterium; assembly: GCA_964547265.1. Taxonomy (GTDB): domain Bacteria; phylum Cloacimonadota; class Cloacimonadia; order Cloacimonadales; family WRIO01; genus JALNXV01. Next base: position 4,135 of record CAZJNG010000092.1, read on the forward strand.
CTATCAGAACCTAAAGCCAGATTTATTTTATTATCATTTATACTCTTTAAAGGGAAAGCATAATGTTGGGCTTGTTGCCATTTCTCTTTTATCATGGCAATATCATCTTTTAGGTGAATTAATTGCATTGAGGCATGAATATTTGCTTGTTTTAGCAATTTCATATCTTCCGGTCTTACCGCCTGAAGATGTTCTATCCTGTGTTGAATCTGAGTTTTACTGTTTTGATAGGTTTCTTTGAAAATTTGAGCAATTCTATTAACTGCTAAATCTCCAATAGCATGAACTGCTACTTGAATAGCTTGTTCATCGGCTTTATTAATTGTATTTTCTATTTCACTTAATTGTTGGTCAATATCCTTATGATTGTCTTTTTCAAACATCCAGGCAGTATCACTACCCATTGAGCCGTCAGAAAACAGTTTAATACCACCGTTTAAAAATCTTTTACTCTCTGTTAAAAAATTACATTTATCTCTTTGGTCAAGATAATACCATGTGAAATAAAAAGGTAATTGTTCAGATATATGTTTGGCAAGAATAGCAGAATTCAAATCCTCAAAGGAATGTGTTCCACATAAGCCAAATTCCCATGATTTCTCAACGAGTTGTTTAATTAATTTTTGTTGTAAACAAGTATCTAATTTTGGTATGAATTGAGCAAGGAGTGTCCATGATTGTTCATATAAAAAACCGTTTAGTTGCCCATCAGCAGTTTTCCCAAGAACAACACCATCATAGCTCTTACTAGCAGAAATACCTGCTACCTGAAGAGCTTTAGTATTGCATAAGTTTGCATGAAGGTCTTTACTTGCAATACTGACAGGAATATCAGGAAAGACTTTATCAAGCATTGATTTATTGATTTCAGGAAATCTTTGGAAATACTTCTTTTCCCATCCATAGCCTGTTATCCAAGGAAGATTATGCTGTTGATTATCACGATAATTGCAAAGTTTTTGATAAAAGATATCAGCAGTATAGCAATCAAGTACATTTAGAGTTAAAAGATGTTTGGCTGTTTCAACAAAATGAGTATGAGCATCTGTTAAAGCAGGTAAAAGCAGTTTCCCTTTTAAATCAATAAGAACCGGATTGTTTGCTCTTTTTTTTGATTCAAATAATGAGCCTGTATAGGCTATATCTTCGCCTTTAACAAGTACAGATTCGATGTTATAATTATTATAAATTTTTCCATTAAAAAAGATATAGTCCATTAATCAGCCTATATTAGACTTTTTTGTAAACGATTGATAGATTCATTTTTGCCTAATATATCAAATAGCATTGGAATGTCCGGTCCGTGACAGTCACCAAACAGTGCTATCCTTAATGGAAAGAAATAGTTTTTGCCTTTAATCCCTGTATCTTTTGAACCTTGTTTTGCCAGGTCTGTTAAAAATTCTTTTGTCCATTTATCTTCATTTATTTCTTTTAAAGTGTTTACAAACCAGTTTATAACCTTTTGAGAGTCATCTGTCTGTAATAATTTTCTTAAATCATCGTTTATGGTAATTTCGTCATAAAACATACGAGCATGTTCTGTAATTTGTGTTAGATTTGTAATTTGGTCTCTGGCTCTGAGCAGAACTTTATGATATTTTTCTTTGTCTGAAATATCAATATTTTCTTTATCAAAGTAAGGTTTGCATAATTGACCTATATAATCAATATCTAAATTTCTAATATACCAACCATTCATCCAATCAAGTTTTGTTATATCAAAAATTGCTCCTGATTTACTTATTCTTTCTAAAGAGAATTCTTTTTGGAGTTCATCAATTGTATATAATTCTCTATCTTCAGCAGCATGCCAGCCAAGTAATGCAACAAAGTTGATGATTGCTTCGATGAGATAGCCTTGATTGAGATAATTACTTACAGAAAAGTCTCCGTGTCTTTTGCTGAGTTTACTTCTATCTGTGTTAAGTAACAGAGGTAAGTGTACCCATTGAGGTGCTTCCCATTTGAAGGCTTCGTATAAGAAGATGTGTTTTGGTGTACTGTAAAGCCATTCTTCTCCTCGTAAGACATGTGATATCTCCATTAAATGGTCATCAACCACGGCAGCTAAATGGTATGTAGGAAATCCATCAGCTTTTAAAATTACCTGATCCTCAACTAAATCTGAAGCTATTTCAATTTGTCCTCTGATTAAATCATTAAAGCTAAATACCTTGTCATCAGGCATTTTCATTCTGACTACATACGGCTCTTTGTTATCAAGTTTTTGTTTTATTTCTTCTTTTGATAAAGAACGACATTTCCCATTATATTTTGTAGTTTCTTTATTGGCTTGTTGTTCAGCTCTCATAGAGTCTAAATCTTCTTTACTGCAAAAACAATAATATGCATCGCCTTGATTGATAAGTTGTTGTATATGTTGATGGTAGATGTCTAAGCGTTTTGACTGAAAATAAGGACCATAATTACCTTCTTTTTCAGGACCTTCATCATAATCAACGCCTAATTCTTTTAATGAATTTACTAAATTTTCTACTGAACCTTCTACATATCTGGTTTGATCTGTATCTTCTATTCTTAGGACAAAAGTTCCATTAAATTTTTTTGCTAATAAATAATTATATAAGGCTGTTCTTAATCCGCCTAGATGCAGTAAACCTGTTGGGCTTGGTGCAAATCTTACTCGTACATTATCATTCATTATTTACTCCTGAAGTTTTTTATAGCAGTATTTTTTTTAGAAATCAATTTGTCAAGTGTATTCTGAGCAGTTAATTGTAAAGAACAAGTCGAGATATAGTTTATAAGTAAGTTTAGTGGATATATACTGATAAAATAAAGCCTACCGTATATCCATTTGTAAAAACTTTATAAAAACGAAAAGAAATAATATCAAATTGATAATAATTAAGCTAAAAAGATATCGGGAACCCTTGATAAATCTGTACACCAATGATTCCTTATGATAATCAGAAAAAACAAGTTTTTCGGGATTATTATATGCTACGACAGTAAAAGGAACCAGGTCGCTTTCATCTAGAGCATGTCTGTCCCAGTTTGCGTATTTATACATTTGATGTAAGCTTTTAGGATGTTCTTTATCAATATTTTTTAACTCCTTATTGATGAGGTTAAATTTATTTTCTAGTGTTATAAGTTCATTTTTAAATTTATAGAGTCCTTCACTTAATATCAGTTCTGTAAAAAGCCTTAAATGACCTAAAGGTGATAATAACTCAAATCGGTCTATAAACTCAATCTGTTTTATTTTACTATTATTATAATCATGCAAAATCATAGCCGCTTGTTGCTCAGCATCAAGAATTGCTGAATATCTTAAGCCTTCTTGCATAAAACCATTTCCTTTTACCTTAAAAATGCCGGCATTGTCATCATCATATTTTTCAGCCCATTCCCGGAATACATCCCAATATTTCCTGTTATATTGTCTGTTATACTCTATTTGAGTTATTATGGGGTATAGTTTTTTTGTTAGGATTCCCGTAGAATTTGGTATAATTACAACAAATAATAACCACATGGTTAAGGCTATTACTATACCTGATCTGAAATTTTTAGATAATGAAATGAAGATTCCCAGTAAAATAAAGAAGGTCGTATATATTACAGAGGCGAATATGAAGATAAAGCTTTCAAATATAAAAACTAAGTTGAATGATCCGGATATGATAAAAAATGATAACAAAGATATTATCATTGCAGGGAGTAAACACATTAAATAGATTAACGAGAGACTTAAATATTTACTGATTATTATAGTACTTCTTTTAATGCCAAAAGAAGATTTAAGTCTGAGTGTACCCTGATTTTTTTCATAAGATATTGAGTTAAAACTAAAAATCAACACAATGAAACTTGATAAAATAGAAACTATAAACATCCAGTTAAAATTAAAAATTTCATTACTTCGTACTCCGGCAATATCTACATTCGTAGTAAAAACAATTGTGTTAGTTGAAAGACTATGAGGCAGTTCTTCTCTATTATGAATTAAACTTGATAACGCAGGCTTATTCAAATAAATTATT
>CAZJNG010000093.1:0-8105 GCA_964547265.1 uncultured Candidatus Cloacimonadota bacterium
TAGTTCAGGCAAAAAAAAATGGCGTGTAGGCATACAACATCCAAGATTTACAAATCAAGTAATTCTTAGTTTGTCTTTACCGGACATGGCAGTGGTGACTTCCGGTGATTATGAAAGATATTTCATTAAAGATAATGTCAGATATCATCATATAATTAACCCTAAAACGGGTTATCCTGCAAGAGATTGCGTTTCTGTCACTATCTTTTCAAAAGAAGCAATGATTGCAGATGCTCTTTCAACAACAACTCTTCTGATGAATCCTTTTGATGCAATTGAACTTATAAAAACATTTCCGGATACAGAAGCAGTTATCTACTTTTACGATGAAAATAATGAACCTGTTTCTTTGAAAACCATTGGAACAAAAAAATGGAATATTACATATAAATAAAAAAATGCGGAGATAAATTGATAAAGAAAGATATACAAAGTGAAAACGACCTAAGAAATATCAGCATTGACAAGGTCGGTGTTAAAGATATAAAATATCCTGTAATAGTTGAAGATAGAGATAACAAAATTCAACATACAGTTGCAGATATTGATATTTTTGTAAATTTACCTCACCATCATAGAGGCACTCACATGAGTAGGTTCTTAGAAGTTTTACATAAATATAGAGAAGAAAGTCTGGTTGAATATTTAGAATCATTTTTAAAAGATATTAATAAAGCATTAAACTCAGAAAGCTCTTTTGTTAAATTAAGTTTTCCTTATTTTTTAAAAAAGACTGCACCGGTTAGTAAATATACCTCATTAATGGATTACTCTTGTGTGTTTGAAGCAACTTTAGAACAAACTTTTAGTATGACTATAGGCGTGAAAGTGCCTGTAACCAGTTTATGCCCGTGTTCAAAAGAAATCAGTTCGTACGGTGCTCATAATCAACGATCTTATGTTACTTTAAAGGTTATATATAATAGCTTTATATGGCTTGAAGAGCTGATTAGCTATGTCGAAGAATCAGCCAGTTGTGAAATATATCCATTACTTAAGAGACCTGATGAAAAATTCGTTACAGAAAAAGCTTACGATAATCCTGTCTTTGTTGAAGATATTGTCAGAGATATTACTCTTAAACTTGATAACGATGATAGGATAGACTGGTTTTGCGTGGAGTCAGAAAATATGGAATCTATTCATAATCATAGTGCTTATGCTTTTATTGAGCGAGATAAACGAAAGAAATAACACATGAATAATAACATAAATCATTTTTCCCTAGATAATAATCTAAAGGTAATCCATGCTTTTGATAATTCTCATTCATTAGTAAGCTTACAGTTATTTATAAAAACAGGCTCAGTTTTTGAAACTGAAAATCAAGCAGGTTACAGTCATTTTTTAGAGCATTTAGTCTTTAAATCAACAGATAAATATCCTACAAATTCAATAATGGAAAAAGCCTCTTTTTATGGAGGTTCGATAAATGCATATACGGAATACGAATCAACTTGTTTTTACATAAACTTGCCTGCTGAATATATAGAACAAGGATTGGACTTTTTAGCTCAATTAGCATTTCATGCAAATTTCAGCCAAAAAGATTTTATGGCAGAAAAAAAAGTGGTCATTGAAGAACTTAAACAATATCAAAACGATCCTGAAGATTCACTTATAGAACAGATACCTTCTTTAGTACTTACAGATAACCCATATAATAAAGTAATAATCGGCAAATTAGATAACCTGATAAAAGCTACAAGACATGATTTATTTGCCTTTTATAAACAAAAATATCAGCCTCAAAATGCATTCTTGTGCGTTGCAGGTGATTTTGATAAAGATACACTATTAGAAAAAATCGAAGCAAAGTTTGGATCTTGGAGCTTTGAAAATGAATCCATTTCTAATCCTGAGATTGATTATAAATTAGTTACCAATGAAGTATTTAGTGTTAAACATGTTAATAAAAAAATCAGTCAAAATCTAATTGCTTTTGTTCTACCTGAGCTTTCAGATAATGATAAAAACTCTTATCCTCTAACACTAATAGGGAAAGCCTTTGCCATTGGAAATAATTCAAGATTGTATAAAAGATTATACTTAAAAGAAAAACTCATTGATAATATCAAAGTAAATTCTATTTCCGGACTATATGACGGAATTATGATTATTTTGATTAATCCTCGTAAAAATTCGGATATTTATAAAATTATTGAGATTTTTTTTGAAGAATATAAAGATTTAAGTCGATTTGGTTTACGCCCTGACGAAATTGAAAGCGTTAAGAGAGAGTTGATTAATTCTTCAGCTTATGTCTATGAATATATGGAAGTACTAGCTCAAACTATCGGAACAGAAGAGATTTTAGGTGATTATAAAAAATTCTTCAAGTACGAACAAACAATTTTAAAAATTAACAGAAATGACATATTTGCTCAGTTAAACAAATATTATAATTTTAATATGCTACATGTTATAAGTTGTGGAAATATTAAAATCGATGAAACTATAGTTGAAAACATTTATCAAAAAGCTAGAGAGAAAAAAATCACTAACCTTGTTAAGGAAAAAGTACTGTATCATCAGTTTTCAAATGGTTTAAAGTTACTCTTAAAAAAAGTTCCCGGTAAATCTATCTGCGGAATATCTTTGGGCTTAAGAGTTTCTCAGCTTGATGAAACAGAAGATGAACTTGGACTCAATCAATTAACAAGTGCATTGTTGCTTTATGGTAATGATAAACGAGATTATCAAAAATGTATGGATTATTGTACTACTAACGGAATTCAGTTTGCAGTTTCTTGTGGTAAAGAAGTAACAAAATTGAGGCTAAAATGCTTTTCTGATAATCTATTGCCTTCTCTTGAACTTATACATGATGTACTTTTTACTCCTGTTTTCCCTTATGAACATATAAATAATATTAAGAAAAGCTTTATAGGCAGTATAAATCGTGTTAAAGATTATCCTCAAAATATGTCCGTTTCCTTATGGAAAAAAATGATCTTTGGTAAGCAAAGTAACCTTTTATCAAAAGACGGTACAATTAAGAACTTAAATTTATTTAACAGAAAAAAAATATTTAGCTGGTATAGAAATAAAATTTTAAATGCCCCTGCAACTTTGTGTATTGTTGGAGATATCTCTTTTAATGATGTAATTAGTTGCTGTGAGAAGTATTTTTGCAATAATACTTTTTTAACTGATTTACCACATCGTTCAATTTATTTATCACCTTCAGAAAAATCTAAGATGATAGTTAATAAAGATTCTGATCAGTCAATTATTAATCTCGGTGGTTTCTGTATGCCTGGTAAAGAAATAGAACACAGAGCAACCATGAATATTCTTTCTCAGATTATCGGTGGAGATATCAGTTCTCGAATGTTTAACTTATTAAGAGAAAAACATGGATTGGCTTACTCAGCAGAATTTGACTATGATTTGCTTTATGATATTGGATATTATGATATGTTTACCATTGTTGATAAAAATAAAGAAGCTCTAGCTATTCAATTGTTGTATGATATTCAAAAAGATATTAGAGAAAATGGGGTAAGTGAAACAGAATTATTGACAGCAAAAAATTTCATTCTAAGTCAAACCAGAATGGATGAAGAAAGTGTTCTTTCTCAAGCTCAGGTATTATCAACTTTATTAAGTATGGGCTTTGATTATGAATTTTATGAAGAGAGAGAAAACAGAATCAATGCCGTGACTAATAATTCAATCAAATATATTGCCAATGAATATTTTAATCCCGAAGACCAGTTTTTGCATATTTTAAGATAAAGGTGTTGTTTATGTACTCTATAGGAATAGATAGTGGTTCTAGGATGACTAAGTATTGTCTTTTAAATATTGAAACTCTTACCTTGACAGACTATATAATAGAAACAACCAATGCAGATTATGAAGCCCAAGTCGATTCACTTATTAAAAAAAATCTTTTAAAAAACAAAATTAATAATTCTCAAATAAAAGCAATTATCACAACCGGATATGGAAGAAAAAATTATTCAAAAGCAAACAAATATTCTTCAGAGATTATTTGTCATGGAAAAGGAATAAATTTTTACAATCAGAATGTTAGAACGATTATTGACATTGGCGGACAAGATTCTAAGGTAATAAAAATAGAAAATGGGAAAGTCATAGATTTTGTTATGAATGATAAATGTGCTGCCGGTACAGGTCGTTTCTTGGAAAAAGTAGCAGAAATTTTTAACCTTAAAGTTAATGATTTAGGCGATCTTTCCTTACAGTCAAAACAAGATACTTTGATAAGTAGTACTTGTGTTGTCTTTGCTGAATCCGAGATAATAGGACTAATCAGTCAGGGAGTAAAAAAAGAAGACATAATTGCCGCAGTACATAAATCTGTTATACACAGGATATTATCAATGGCAAACAGTCTAAAACTTGAGTTACCGATAGCTTTTGTCGGGGGAGTAGCAAATAATAAAGGTGTTATAGATGCGATGAATAAATATATTTCATCTACATTAGCTAACGGTTTTAAGGTGTTTGTGCCGGAAATACCTGACATAACAGGAGCTCTTGGAGCTTCATTATCTTTTTAAATAAAAAGGATATTTATGATAAAAATTGATTACCACATTCACGGAAATTATAGTAGCGACAGTATCATTAAGTATGATGAATTATGCGATAAAGCAATTCTTAATAATTATAAATATATTGCATTTACAGAACATTATGATTTAATTGATTCGGAAATTGTTGATTATGGGCTTTTACCTTTAAAGAAATATTTTCAGATTATTGATAAATTAAGATTGCGTTATCCACATCTAAATATTATCCGTGGCATTGAGTTGGGAGAACCACACAGAGTAAGTGATTTTGCTAAAAAATTATTTATAGATTACAAACCTGATTACATAATAGGTTCTTTACATGTTACTCGCTCAGGAAAAAATGTTTCTTTAGCTATTAATAATGATTATAATGAAAGTGATGTTAAAGAATACTATACAGAAAACTTAGAAATGGTCGAGACCAACAATTTTGATACTTTAGGACACCTTTCTATCTATAAAAGAGGACTTCTTACTGATACTTTACCGGATGAAAGAGGAAGTTTAAGTATCATTGATAAGATATTTGAGACTATGATTAAAAATGAGATATGTTTAGAGGTGAATTATTCCGGATATAAGGCAAAGATAAATCAACATCTACCTGAAGATGATCTTTTGCTAAGATATAAAAAACTTGGAGGTAGATTAGTAACAATTGCTTCTGACTCACATAATTTAGATCATTTTGATAAATTTTACAATAAAACTCTTGACAGTTTAAAAGAAATAGGATTTAATAATATATATTATAAATTTAAAAATAATTGGCATGAAATAAGAATATAAACTATATTTTAGTTTATATATGATTATGATTATAATTATAAGGAGAATTTGATGAAAAGTTTAACAGTAAATAAATTAGAAGTAGGAATGGTAGTAGCTAGAGATGTGATAACTTCTAAGAGTCAAGTTTTATTGAAAAAAGGAATTGAATTAGATGACTATTATATAAAAATTTTTGATAGATACGGGATAGAATATGTTGTAATTGAAGATGTTCAAAAAGAGGTTAAAAACTTTTCAGATGAAGAGAAAAAACAGATTCGATTTGATATTAAAAATCAAAAAAAACAAATCTTTCAAAATGTAAAGGATGACGATTTTTACGCTGAACTACTCGAAACTGTTACTGAAATTAGATTTGAGGAGTATATTAATGGATAAAACTACCGTTCTACTAAATAAACTCATGGTTGAGGTTCAAAAAAATAAAGATATTATTTATATTAGCAGTGTAATAACTGAGTTTCAACAGGCTATGTCAAACCCTGAAATACCTGTTGAAAAGATAGCTAGCATTATTGAAAAAGATACAGGTTTAACTTCAACAGTTCTAAAAACAGCAAATTCAAGTTTTTATGGGTTATCTAAGAAAGTATCTACGGTAAAGCAAGCAATTTCAGTATTAGGATACAGAACTTTAGAAAGGATATTTTTAACTCAAACTATCCAAAAATCTTTTAAAGCTGAAGATTCTGAGATTTCAAGTAATCTCTGGCAACATTCATTGGCTACAGCAATTGCTTCTCAGATAATAGTTTCTATCAAAAACCCTTCTCTTTCAGAACAGGCTTTTATAGCCGGGTTATTGCATGATTTAGGCAAGTTTATCTTATATAATTTTAGAAAAGATGAAACTAAATTACTGATTAAAGAGTTAGAAAAGATACCTTTTCAATATTCTGTTCCGCTTGAGATTAATGCTTATGGTTTAAACCATCAAGATGTCGGAGCCTTTTTTGCTGAACAATGGCAATTCCCTGAAGTAGTTTTTGATAGTATAAGATATCATCATAGTATTGATTTTGCAAATAAGAATAAAGATGTTATCGCTAGTGTTATGATTGCAAATAATTTTATCAAAGCTGCAGAACTAGGTCAATCAAGTTCAAGATTGATTGAATTGATTCCACATTGGCTTTGGGGGTTCTTAGGCATAAAGAAAAAGATGATTTATAATATAATAACTCAAACAATAGACAGATTTAATGCTCTAACTTCATTTATGGATTAAATTGATGAACACTTTAAGATTTGGAATAGATTTTATTGATCAACATTTAAATGATTTGCCTGAGAATAATATTTATTTCATTTATGAAGAAGAGCCGACAGTTAAAAATATCTTTGTTCAACAGTTGATTAATTATAACTTAAGCTTGTCTCATTCAGTCTTGTATTTAACTAATTTAGCCGATAAAGAATCTATGAATACTGTAGCTCATTATTTAGATTCTCAAAACAGATTAAAAAATGTAATAAATAACAATTTATTAATTCTTGAAATCCCAAAATTTTTAAATATTTTGATTAAAGATACTTTTGATATGAATCATATCTTAAATGATTTAAAAATATATTTGGACTATCAAAAACCTGATTTACTTATCATTCAAAATCTTCATCTGCTTTTTCTTGGTAATCAAGAAGCTTTAAGCACTACATTTTTATCACAATTGTTAAACTTTTTAAATCATATTTCATCTACTGTTTTTATTGATTTGTCTTCATTCAGCTTTAAATATAGAAATATTTGTGAGAAGTTTGCTTCTGGCTTATTTGAGATTCAAAAAGCAAATCAAAGTAATAATTATCAGTTGACAATTAAAAAATTTAAAAATATAAAACAGCATCTTCCAATAGTATTTACACTGGATTTAGACAATAATATTATTCCTTCCTTATTTAAGAATAGACCTTATCATAATTTGAATGAGTGTAAACATGTTTTGTTGAAGAAAGGTTTTGAGTCGTACGAAAAATATTTTAAAGAGATAGTAAGTGCTGATATAAGATTTTCCTATTATGATGATATTGAAAGTTTTAAAAAGCTTACATTTAATGAAGTAAATGCCTTAGTAATTATTCCTTCTAATGTATTAAATCTAAATGGTTGGCAGTTTACCTCATGGGTTAGAAGAAATTATCCATTATGTAGCATTATATTAGTAGGTTCAATAAATATTCCTGCTAATCAAAAGGTTAGAGCAATTAAAATTGGAGCTGATAAGGTAATTTCGTTTCCCATACTTTTCGATGAATTAAAAGAAGCAATAGAAATAGTATATTATTCAGAAGAAAATTCAGAAAATGACATAACTCGTCATAATGTATTGTTTGCCGATAAAGTATTTATTAAGAATATAAATATCAAATTATTGTCAAAAAATCCATTCATCAGGATGGTAAAAGAATTTGTTTTAGAAAGTTTACAAAAAGGCTTTTCGCTTCAATTTTTTAAAGTTAAAGCTAATGTTAATTCTATAAATGAAATTAATGACAATTTGAAAAATTGTAAAGAGATTATTTTTTTAAGCACTATGGTTCTTCATCAAGAACCTTTTGTATTATTTATTTATCAGAATCTCTCGTTTAGTCAGATTAAGTTTTTCAGACAACAAATTGCTTTAAATTTTAAACAAATCAAATCTGTTTTACCTGAACATATTCATACTAATAGTTTTTATAGCAACATTCTTAATATAAGAAAGAGCGAATTACTAGCTTCAGAAACTGATGTAAGTACTGATAATATTCATTTCAGAAATT
>CAZJNG010000094.1:0-8051 GCA_964547265.1 uncultured Candidatus Cloacimonadota bacterium
TAATCTTTTGATTTCTAAGATTTTCAAAGACAAGGGTATTAAGCTCCGGTGCATTAAACTGATACTCATATTTTTTTTGTCTTTCGTAAATTGCTTCTTTAATTATCCCTTGGTCAATCAGGTCAGCTTTTATAACTCGAATTTGAGTTGATTTTAGATTGGTTGCTTTAACTAATTGAAGTTCAGATAAAGGTTCTTCTTTTAGCACACTAATGACTTCTTTATAATGTTTTATACTTGGTCTTCCACTATCAATAAAGGCTTTGGGTAGTTTATAATCTTCTTCTATATTATTATCGTCTTTTGTTGTATTATAAAACAAGATTAATTTAGTTGCTTTTCCATCTCTTCCGGCTCTGCCAATCTCCTGATAATAATGTATTGGTGAGGCAGGAATCTGAGTATGCACAATAAATCTAATATCAGGTTTATCAATTCCCATTCCAAGAGCATTTGTTGAAATAACAGCTTTCCACTTATTGCTCATTAAACCGGATTCAATCTCTTTGCGTGACTCAGCATCAAGCCCTGCATTGTAACTTGTTGTAGAAATTCCTAAAAAATCAAACCAGCGAGAATAAACCTCAGTGTTTACTCTTGTTCCTGTATAGATAAGACCATTTCCTTCCATCCTGTTTAAATTTTCACCCAACCATAAAAGTTTTTCATCTTCAGATTTAACCTTAATAACATATAGTTGGAAATTATCTCTTATTAATCTTCCTCTGATAGTTCGAATGTCTCCGGATATTTGATTTTCAATGTCTTTTTGAACCCTTTTAGTCGCTGTTGCAGTAGTTGCTAATACAGGGAAATTTTGAGGTAGTAACTTTACAAGATTAACAATTCTTCTAAAAGCCGGTCTGAAATCATGCCCCCAAACAGAAATCGTATGAGCTTCATCAATAACAACCATAGATAATGACATTTTTCTTGTAGCTTCTACCCATTCTTGATTTTCTTGTCTTTCGGGTGCTATATATAAAATTTTTAATTTTCCGTCTATTGCATCCTGAATCGTTTGTGAGTTTTCCTCATAAGTTTGCTCAGAATTAATATATTTTGCCATTATTCCTTTGCTGTTAAGACTTTTTACCTGGTCTCGCATCAAGGCAATTAAAGGAGAAAAAATAATTGTTAAACCTGAGAATTGTGTTGCAGGAAATTGAAAACAAAGAGATTTGCCAAAACCTGTTTTTTCAATCAATAAAATCCTTTTACCTTTAAATAATAAATCGATAGTTTCCCACTGTTCCTCATAAAAATGTTCAAATCCAAATGTATTTTTTAAGCTTTTTTCAGCTTCTTGTCTGTTCATAATTATACCTTTTTAAATTATAATGTACTTTGGAGCCTTGTACTTTAGGTTAAGAAATCACTTTTAGCATAATAAGTCAAGTGAAAAATATTTAACTAATATTTTGTCTGTTTGTGCTTGTGCAAAAACAGTCAAGTAATCCATAATCTTCTATCTTGTCGAGTTTATTGATAAACAAGAGTTTAGCTTTACCGGTATCAAAATAACTTAAAGTGGGTTTATCTAAAGAACCTATGTAAAAAAAGTTAAAATCTTAGCCACATTTTTCAGAGGATGTCTAATAATGTAGAATTGTTCAACAAGCACCCTTGCTTGTTGTCTTCTAAGTTACTGAACATAAGTCACTTATGCTTTTAAGCGCAAACAAGGGTGTTTGCACAACAGTAATTTCGGGACAGGCTCTTCAAAATGTGGGAAATGGTGATAAACCCTCTTTTTTGCCACTTTATCGGCTATTGTTTTTCAAACCCACTAAAGTAGGTAAAGTGCTGGTGGTGAATTTCTTATCTTCACAGGTTAAAAGCTGTGACTATGATTTTAGAAAGATATTGTTTCAGGTGCTGTCTAATTTTTGGATGATATGCCAACTCTATATAATAGAGGCTAAAAAATTTTTAAAATCTTTACAAAAAATAGTTGACACAGAACATTTAACAATATATTATACCAATAATACTTATGATGAGGTGATTATGAATGAAATAAATTTCTATATTAACGATAAACATTACACTCAAAGACTTGAGCCGGGCTGGACTGCCTTATATCTGTTACGAAATGTTCTGAAATTAACAGGCACAAAAGAAAGTTGCTCTGAAGGTGATTGTGGGGCATGTACGGTAGCAATCGGACAATATAATAACGATAATAATTTTATCTACAAATCAGTTAACTCTTGTATTTTTCCTGCAGTAAAACTACACAATACACACTTGATAAGCATTGAAGGACTTTCTATTGACAGAGAAATACACCCGGTGCAAGAGTTTCTACTTGAACATCACGGAACACAATGCGGTTTTTGTACTCCGGGTATAATAATGTCTCTTTTTGCCTTATTCTCAATAAAAATCAATCCCGAAAAAGAAGACATTTTAAGCTTTCTGGAAGGTAATCTATGCAGATGTACCGGCTATCAAACAATCCTTGATGCTGCAGAAAGTTTATACAGTTATTATCAAAAAAATCCTAATGCTTATGAGTGTTTTATGCCAAGCTATTGTGCTGAAATACAAACAGAATTAAGAAAAAACAAGAGTTCAACTACAATTGCATCAGTTTCCAGTGCGGCTCTCGAACGAAATGAAACACATAAATATCTAATGCCCTATACTATAGAAGATTTTTTAAACATTTCAAATAAAAATCCTCAGACAAAAATTATTAATGGTGGTACTGATATAATGGTTGAGGTTAACATAAAAAGACAAATACCTGAGGAACTAATAGATATTTCAAAGATAGCAGAACTCCAAAAAACGGAATTTATTAATAATACTTTAATTATCGGTGGTGCTGTTACTTATGATGACTTATCCGGTAATAATGAGATAATACAAAAAATTCCTGCTTTAAAACACATTATCAATCAAATAGCATCTCAGCAAATCAGACATACCGCAAGTATAAGCGGAAATATTGCCAATGCATCACCGGTAGCTGATATGGCAACCTGCCTGTTAGCCTTAGATACTGAGCTTACTCTGATTTTAAAAGACAATCAAAGAACGGTAAAACTTAAAGATTTTTATCTAGATTACAAAAAAACCATCCTGCAACAAAATGAATTAATTAAGAATATCATAATACCCGTCAAAAAAGCATTTGTTAATTTTGAGAAGTCAACAAAACGAAAAGCGGTTGACATATCTGCTGTAGTTTCATGTTGTTATATTGATGACGAAATTATCCGTATTGCCTTTGGAGGAGTAGCAGCAATTCCAAGAGTTTTTGAATTTAAGAAAGAAGATGATATTGTCAATAAACTTTTATCTGAATTTTCCCCTCTTTCTGATGTCAGAGGTTCGAAGGAATACAGAAACATTTTGATTAAAAATCATATTCAAAGTCACTTACAAAAATTTGAGGGAGGCATTAATGAATAAACTCCGAACAGGATGCTTTAAGAAAATAAACACGACAAAAACGGACACTACACCTCCTGATTTGAATGGGAAAAGGCACATTTTAGGCTATACTAAGTTTATCAATGACGAAATAACTCCGGATAATATGCTACATATCACAATCTTACACAGCAAATACGCTCACGCAGAAATAAAGAAGCTTTCTATAGAAAAAGCACTAAAGACAAAGGGCATATTTGATATTATCACAGCCGAAGACATTCCGGGAGAAAACCAAATAGGACATCTATTGTCTGATGAAATGCTCCTGGCAGATAAAAAAGTCTTGTATGTAGGTCAACCTGTAGCCTTGATTTTAAGTGAAAATCCCAGAGATGCGGAACTTGCTCTTGATAAGATTGAAATAGAGTATAAAGAGTTAAAACCTATTTTAAGCATTGACGAGGCAATAGCCAATGACAGCTTTTACATTTCTGAAAGACTCATTGAAAGAGGAGATTTAGAACTTGCTTTTGAACAAGCACCTCACAGAATTTCAGGTCAGATTGAGTCCGGTTCGCAAGAACATTTCTATATGGAAACTCAACGCTGCAGAGCTATCATCGGTGAAAATGACGAGATTATATTAAGTTCTGCAACTCAAAGCACTTCAGAAGTTCAGGAAATTGCTGCAAGAGTTTTAAATCTTAGCAGTAAAGATATTACTGTTGATGTCAAAAGACTGGGAGGTGCCTTTGGAGGTAAAGAACGCAATGCCACACTTTTTGCCTGCCTAACCGCACTTGCTGCCTATCTGAGTAAAAGACCTGTTGAGCTAGTACTTAGCAGGCATCAGGATATTTCATGTACAGGCAAAAGACATCCCTTTAAATCTGATTATGAAATTTGCTTTGACGATGAAGGTAAGATTTTAGGGTATAAAGTTGACCTCTTTAGCAACGGAGGAGCATCCATAGATTTATCAATCGCCATCCTGGAAAGAGCAATGTTTCATGCAGAAAATGCTTACTTTATCCCAAATATAAAAATCAGGGGCAATGCCTGCAAAACAAACCTGCCCCCAAACACAGCCTTTAGAGGTTTTGGTGCACCACAAGGCATCTTTGTAATAGAAAATGCAATAAGTAAAATAGCTCACTTCTTAAACAAAGAAATTCACGATATACAAAAAATAAACATCTACAAAGAAAAACAATCAAGCCCTTACGGTCAAGAAATAACAGATGCTCCCGGTTCTACATTTTTAAATAATTGTATGCATTCAGCTAATTACATAAAGCTAAAAGAACAAGTTACAGAATTTAATAAAAACAACAGATTTAAAAAAAGAGGTTTGGCTAGTATCCCAATAAAATTTGGCATTTCTTTTACTACTGCTTTTTTAAATCAAGGTTCAGCTCTTATTTGGATTTATAGTGATGGTTCGATTTCTGTATCACATGGTGGAGTGGAAATGGGACAATCCATAAACAAAAAAATTGCACTTATTGTAGCAGAAACACTCGGTATTTCTTTAGATAAAATCAGAATTGAAAGTGCAAACACAAAAAGAATAGGTAACGCATCACCAACTGCTGCCTCAACAGGTGCTGATATAAACGGGAATGCCGTCAAACTGGCAACCCAAAAACTTAGAAACAGACTTGTCAATGTTGCTTTTCAAATGCAAGGATATGAGTCTCAAAATACTGATGAAGACATAAATGTTAACCCTCACAGTTTTAAATGTAACATACCTTCTGCAATTCCTAAGATTTCTTTTAAAAACAATCAGATAAGCATAATTCACAATTCAGAACAACATACTTTGAGCTTTGATGAAGTAGTTCATCAGGCATATTTAAACAGAGTAGATTTAGGATGTCATGCCTTTTATAAAACACCTGACTTGTATTTTGACAGAGAAGTAGGCAAGGGTCAGCCTTTTAACTATTATGTTTTTGGAGCATCCCTTGTCGAAGTGGAAATTGATTTAATACATGGTTACTTTAATATCCCAAAAGTATATATTGTACACGAAACAGGTAAATCCCTCGATCGTAATATCGACAAAGGGCAGATAACAGGTGCTTTCGTTCAAGGATACGGATGGTGTACTATGGAAGAAGAAACATTTGATGAAAAAGGCAGATATCTGGCACTAACACCTTCAACATATAAATTTCCAACAATCAGAGACATCCCTCAAACATGGAATATTGGTATGATAGAATCAGACTGCAAAAAGGCAAGCATTATGGGAAGTAAAGCTATAGGTGAACCTCCTTTTATCTATGGACTGGCGGTCTGGTTTGCAATAAAAAATGCCATCGAATCAATCAATGACTGCAAAACAGAAGCAAACCTAAAACACCCTGCAACACCGGAAGCAATCTTAATGTCTGTTGAAGAACTAAAAAGTACAGAAAGGAATAACAATGTATAATGATTTAACCGATGCTCAGTTAAAAGCAGAAATAGAAAAATGTGAATATTGTGAAGAAAAACCTTGTCGTGAGGCCTGCCCGGCAAACTGCTCTCCGGCTGATTTTATAATGGCTGTAAAAAACTTTGAAGACAGAGATTTTGAAAGAGCTGCTTCAATGATTTTATCTGCTAATCCACTAGGTGGCATCTGTGGATATACCTGCCCTGACTATCATTGCATGAAAGCCTGTGTACACAAAACATTTGATAAAGCTGTCAATATTCCTGCTGTGCAAACTGCTATCATCAAAAGAGCAAGACAAAAATTGCGTGAACCTGTTTTCAGTGTCATAGATGATGAAAAAGAACATAACATAAACAGAAAGATCTTAGTTATTGGTGGTGGTCCGGCAGGTCTTGCCTGCTCTGCAGTTCTTGCTCAAAAAGGATATCAGATATATCTGTGTGATAAAGAAAAAAAGACCGGCGGAATGTGTAACCTTATCCCTTCGTTTAGATTACCTAAAGATATGCTGAAAGCAGATTTAGACTTCATAAAAGAACTCGGTTTTATCAAGTTTAAAGGAGCTGTTGATTGTAACAACATAAACGATAATGAACTTTCAAAATATGATGCTGTAGTCTTTGCTACCGGGCTAGATAAAGCAAACATACCTGCTGTAAAGGGTAAAGAGTTTATCGTCAAATGGGATGATTTTCTAAAAAATACTAAAGATTATGATTTAAAAGATAAACGGATAGCTATTATCGGCGCAGGTGCAATTGCTACAGATGTCTGCCTTACTGCATATAATAAAAAAGCTGAAAAGGTTGATATCATAGCTTTAGAGAAGTTATCGGAACTACCTTTAACAGAAAAGGAACTCAAGGAACTAATAAACTCAAATGTCATAATACATCAAAGAACAAAGATTAAAGAGATTTATCGAAATAATTCTGAAAGATTTGACATTCAGTGTTGCATCGTACATCTGCAAGATAAGAAAAAATTTGACCTAAAATATTTACAAGAATATGTAGAAAGTGATTTCATTTTACAAGGTTATGACTTAGTTGTCAGTGCAATAGGTTCTGTTTCTGATATTAAGATAAAAAAGAATAAGCACATTTTTTTCGCAGGCGATATTATAAATAAAGCCACAACAGTAGTTGAAGCAGTTGCCGGTGGTAAAAATACAGCTCTAAAGGTAGATGCTTTTTTAAAAAATCAAGAAGTTCCTGTTTTTATCAAAGATACTAAGTCTTTCGTTTCGCTTTCCAGAGATTTTATTAATCCAATTAGTCTTAAATGTGACTTTTTTGGAAGGAAAATCTCTTCACCCTTTATTTTATCAGCTGCGCCTCCAACAGATGGTTATGAGCAAGTTAAAAAAGCCTATGAAGCCGGATGGGCAGGAGCAATTTTAAAAACAGCTTTCAATGATTTAGATATTCATATCCCAAGTGAGTATATGTATCTTGTCAATAAAGACACCTATGCTAACTGTGATAATGTTTCAGAACATTCTTTAAAAAGAGTTTGTAATGAAATAGAGACGCTTGTTAAAGAATTTCCAAACCACCTCACTATAGGTTCTACCGGTGGAGCTGTGACAGGAAATGATATTAGTGATTAAAAAAGCTGGCAAGAAAACACAAAATTACTTGAAGGTTGCGGAGCAATGGGTATTGAATACAGTCTTTCCTGCCCTCAGGGAGGAGACGGTACAGAAGGCGATATTGTTTCACAAAACGCAGAACTCACAGCAAAAATTATTGATTGGGTAATGGAAATTAGTAATCCGGATATTCCAAAGCTTTTTAAACTAACCGGAGCTGTTACCTCTATCAACTCTATATTAATAGCTATAAAACAAGTTTTTGATAAGTATCCTGACAAAAAAGCAGGAATAACTCTGGCAAACTCATTTCCTGCCTTACTCTTCAGACAAAACAAAGATATTAGCAAATGGGATAATGCAACTATTGTTGGGCTTTCAGGAGCAGGTGTTGCACCAATAAGCAATCTTTCTTTAGCAAAAGCTGCCGGATTAAATATGCATATCTCTGCTAATGGAGGAGCGATGGACTACAAATCAGCAAGCCATTTCTTAGCTATGGGTGCTGAAACAGTTCAGTTTTGTACTATTGTTATGAAATACGGTTACGGAATAATTGACGAACTCAAAGATGGATTAAAATATTTATTAGCAGAGAAAAAAATAAATAATACTAAAGAC
>CAZJNG010000095.1:0-8044 GCA_964547265.1 uncultured Candidatus Cloacimonadota bacterium
TTTTGTTTTGGAATTTTTCTCGTTCTTGTCTGATAAGAAGTCTTTCCCCACCTATTTGTCGGGCGATTTTTTCATTTTCAACTACATTCATTATGTCGCCTGCTTTAGGAACATCATTTAAACCATATATAACTGCAATATCAGCAGGATATATTTTTGTAAGTTCTTTGCCTCTTTCATTTTCCATTTTTCTTACATGTCCGAAACTGGAACCAACAACAATGTTGTCACCTTTTTTCAGAGTGCCTTCTTGTAATAATAAAGTAGCTTTAGCACCCATACGAGTATTTTTTTCTGATTCAATTACAATACCTTTACCTGGTCCGTTATATCGAGCTTTAAGCTCTAGAATTTCGGCAGATAGTAAAATCATTTCTAATAATTCATCAATACCTTCTCCGGTTGTTGCTGAACACTTAGTCCATGAAATCTGACCGCCATAACCTTCAAGAAATACATTTTGTTCAAGTAAAGATGCAATTGTCTTATCAATATTAGCTTCTATTAAATCTATTTTATTTATAGCAATAACCATTGTAACTCCGGCAGCTCTGGCATGGTCGATAGCTTCAATGGTTTGAGGTTTTACTCCGTCGTTAGCGGCAACTACAATCACCGCTATATCAGTAATGTTTGCACCTCTGGCACGCATAGCAGTAAATGCTTCATGACCGGGAGTATCAATAAAAGTAATCTTTTGATTGTTGTGTATTGCCTGATAAGCTCCAACATGCTGAGTTATACCACCTGATTCTCCGGCTACTACTTTTGTATTTCGTATTCTGTCTAGAATTGATGTTTTTCCGTGATCAACATGACCCATTAT
Organism: uncultured Candidatus Cloacimonadota bacterium; assembly: GCA_964547265.1. Taxonomy (GTDB): domain Bacteria; phylum Cloacimonadota; class Cloacimonadia; order Cloacimonadales; family WRIO01; genus JALNXV01. The sequence continues at coordinate 827 of CAZJNG010000095.1, forward strand.
CGTTACAACAGGAGGACGCATTTTTTCATCAACTGTTTCCATGATGTCTATCTTGTCCTGTAAGATATCAGTTCCAAACTCATCTTTAAAACAAATATCTAAATCATATTCTGAACAGATTAATTCTAATGAATCCTTGTCTAGTCTTTGGTTAATGGTAACCATTTTTCCCATTTGAAAAAATTTCATGATAATTTCTGAGGGAGTAACATCTATAATCTTGGCTAGTTCGGAAACAGAGGTAAACTCGCTAATGTTAATCTCAGAAATATCTTCAATAATCTGAGCTTTCTTTTCTTCTTTTTTATATTTTTTCTTTTTTTTACCAACAGATAATGTTTGTTTTATATTTTTTTCAATAGCTGCTTCTTCTATTTCAGTTAATACATCACCTTTTCGTTTCTTTTTTGTATTTTTTAGTTTTGCTTGTAAATGTTTACTTTTATCTCCTAGATCGTCAAATGCTACAGCTTTTTTTTTGCCAAAGACCTTTTCTTTTGGAGCTTCAGGAAGTTCCGGTTTTACAATTCCTGCCTTGGGGAAGCTTACTCTTGGTGTATTTCTGCGTTGACCGGTTTTATTTGCTGAATCAGTATCTTTTTGTGAGTTATCAGTATTTGGTTTATAAGTTCTTTGTCCTGATCTGCGATCATCATAAGAGCCTGTTTTACCGGGTTCGCGTCTGTTATAGTTTGATTGTCCCTGTTTTTCTCTATAATCCTTTTTCTCAGAACGGTCTTGGTATGTAGATCCTTGACTTTGTTTTTGACCTTGATATTGTCCTTGATTTTGACCTTGATATTGTCCTTGATTTTGTCGTTCCCTGTAATTTGGCTTATCAGTTCTGTTCTGATTTTGTCTATCGGTTTTATTGTAGTGTGTTCTTTCAGTTTTATCTTGAGAGTTAGCAGGACCTTGTTGTTTATTATAAGGTTGATTATCGTATCTTTTTTGAGTTCCTTGATAAGGCTTATCTCCTGATGCGGTATTTGGTCTATCATTATAGTTTTTTCTTGGTTGGTTTTGATAATCATTTCTACGGTTTTGTTCTTCAGAACCTTGTCTATTTGATCGAGGTTGAGAGTTTCTTTGTTGGTAATTTTGATTTTGGTCAGTTTTTGGCTTTTCAAATGGAGATACTATCTTTTCTGTTTCTTGTTTAATTTTTGTGTCTTTGAAAGGGTTTGGGACATATCCCTGATTACCGCCTCTATCTTTATTTCGTAATTGTTCTTGAATCAATCTTCTTTCTGATTCAAGTTTTTTCATTTGTTCAACTTCTTGTTTAAATTTTTGTCTTACTTTTTCAGAGACATCATCTTCGAGATATTTCATGTGCGATTTTACTTCAATACCCATGTCACTTAGGTGTTTCATTAATGCCGCAGACGAGATTTTAAGTTCTTTTGCTAAATCATAAACTCGTAAAGTCAAGTTATTCCTCCACTTCTATTAAAGAAAAGTGTTTTTTTATTCCACTTTTAAAATTTTCATCTAATACGCCAATTATACCGGTTAGCTTTCCGGTTAGTTGGGAAAAAGCAGATTTACTGCCTATTTCAATTATTTCTATGTTTTCTTGTTTTGCTTGTTCTATTATTGATTGAGCAGAATTTTTGCTTAAATCTTCAGCAAGCAAAACAAGGTTTATTTTTTTTGATTTAATAAATCTTAAAACTGAATCATGACCATAAATTAATTTATTTGCTTTTATTGCAAAATGCAGCAAGGTGTATATTTTTTCAAAAGCTTGTTTTTTGTTTAATTTTCCTAGTTTAATGTCAGTATCAGGGACATATTTTAATGTTTGATTTTTATGATTCAATTTCAATCCTTTTTAACTTCTTTTTTGATAATATTTTATTGATTTTAGTTTGACAAAGTTCATTATCACACAAGTAATAACCATAAGAATTAAGTTTGTGTTTTAAGTCAATAATTATTTCATTATTTAAAAACACAAGTCTGTTTAACTGTTTTTTATCTGTTTTTGTTTTGCAGACAACACAAGTTCTAATAGGAGAAAATTTTGATATTTTCTCCTTTATTAAAGTTGCATAGTTTTCATTATTAGAAATGTTTTGCTGATTCTTTGATTTTTTCTGCAATTTTTTCACCAATTCCATCGATATGGGTTAGCTCTTGTATTGAAGCTCGATATATGTCTTGCACTGAAGTATATCCGTGATCCTTGAGAATCTCAGCTATCTTTGGACTTACGCCGTCTAATTCGTTTACATGACTAGTGATTCGTCTTTCTTCAGCAATTTTTTCTTCAAACTCTTCTTTTGTGAAAATATCGAGTTTGTAGTCTGTAACTTTTGCTGCGAGTCTTACATTTTTACCTAGTTTTCCTATTGCAAGGTTTTTATTTTCTTCGCTAACAATAATTCTGGCAAATCTTCCTTTTTCTGTTAAGTAAACCTTTTCAATAATATCAGGACCAATAGCATTGGCAATTAGAACTTCCGGGTCGTCACTCCATTCAAGAATATCAACTATTTCGCCGTGTAATTCTTTTTTAATTTGTTCGATCCTGATACCTTTAGGTCCTAAGCATGAACCGACGGCATCAACAGAATGTTTAACTGCTTTTACAGCTACTTTTGTTCTAATACCCGGTTCTCTGATAATCTTTTTTATTTCTATTTCGCGTGAAAGAATTTCAGGAACTTCCAGTTCTAGTAATTTTTTAACAAATTCAGGATGTGCTCTTGAAAGAATAACAATTAGTTCGTTTCCTCTTTTTCTAATATTAAGAACAAAACAACGGACATGATCTCCGACTTTATAGAATTCGTCATCCACTTGTTCTTCAACCGGCAGTAATCCCTCTGCGAAGCCTATATCGACAATGTAACCGTTATAGTCTGATTTTTTAATTTTTCCGTAAACTATTTGATTTTTTTGTTTTTCATAATCAAACATTTTTCTGTCTTCTTCGAGTTTTTTAATCTTGTTTGCAATTTCTTCGCGAGCGTTTTTAATTAATTTTGGTTCAAGTTTATGGATGGGTATTTCGACTTCAACAGTATCACCAATTTCTGCATCGATTTTAAAATCTCTGGTTGCATCTTCCAGTGAAATTTGTCCAAGTGTTTCATCATTGTAGACTACTTCTTTTAAAAATCTTGCTGCCAGGTAATTTGTTTCATAATCTATAACTATTTCAAGTTCATTTTCAGGTTTTAATTTTTTATTTAATACATGTAATAGGCTATCTGTAACTGCTTTTTCTATTTTATTTTGGTCGAGTTGTTTCATGTTGGCAAGTTCTTTTATAATAGCTAAAATGTTAGAACTCATTTATTCTCCTTTTTTTAAATTTTGAAAACAAGTTTTAGCTTTTTTAATATTGTGGAAATTAATGTTTATGACTTCGTTTTCGTGTTCTAATAAAATATAGTCCGGGCTTACTTCTTTTAGGATACCTTGTATTGTTTGTTTAGAGTTATTGTCGTTATAGGTAATTTTGACCAATTCATTAATAGCACTTACATAGTGTTTTTTGAATTTTAATGGTCGTTCTATTCCCGGTGATGAAACTTCAAGAGTAAATGCACCATCGATTAGTGTTTCGTCTGAGTCGAGATAAAGGCTGATTTCTTTATTCACTTTGGCACAGTCAGAGACATTAACACCGTTTATTTTTGTAATATACACACATAAAACTTTACCATGCTGAGTATTTATCAATTCAATATCATATAAGCCTACTCCATTTTCAGTACAAGCTGATTTTGCAATTGATTCTAATTTCTCTAGCATTTATTACTCCATTTCTTATGTAAATATTTAAACCACTTTTTTTATGGAAAGTGGTTCATATAATCAACAAACCTGATATTTAATCAGAGATTTAATTAACTTTGTTGCAATATTTAATTTAGGCATTCATTTGTCAAGAAAATTTTAAATAATGTTGTGGTTTAAGAGTAAACTGCAAGTTAAGGATAATATCATAAAAAATTAGTTTTGCTCTTTGATAGTTATTAATATTAGATGCCAACATAAAGGTTTAAATTTTGTAAAAATGATAATGTAAAAAGACATAAATCAAATTTTTCAATAAATTAATTGACAAAAAAATCTACTTTAATTAATTTAAGCCTTGAAATGTAGAAATGATTACTAAGGAGGAATAATGACAATAAAAGGAAATGCAAAAGTTATTCGAAAGATTGTGACAAACTCATCCGGAATCAAAAAGTTTTCATTGATTGATTTGCTCATGATTATTATGTTGGTTGGTGTAATTTTAACCATAATCATACCTATTCAACAAAGTAGAAAGCATGAGGTTATGGTTAAAGAAAGTTTTTCTGAAATGCAAAAAATCATCAAAGCTAATGAAGATTTAAAAAATAGTGATTGGGGTGAATATGCTTTTGATATCAGTATGTTAAATATTTCTGATCTTGATGAATCCATGTTTAAGTTTACTGTTAATGATACTTCTATTGTTGCAGTTACAGATAAACTCAGCAATGAAGAAAAAGCGTATTATTATCATCTTTTTGACAGACGATTCAGAGTGAGACATGATTCAAAAGATATAATTTTTGATGCTTGGTTGCCTACAGTAAAATTTCAATAATCAAGAGCTTTCATTTGAAAGCTCTTTGTTATGAATATGTTTTTTCCTGTACTGTATTCGGAAACTCATTATCATTTAAGGTATTTATTCCCCAAATATTATAAAAAAGAACCTGAAATCATTTTTGATTTTCCCTTCAGAATTATAACTGAACGAACAGACAATAAACTTATTTTTTTTTTAATAGTTAAAGATGCAGACAAATTTCCTGTTAGAGTTTGTGATATAAACTTGGAGATTTATTGTAATAAAACACTCAATAATCTTTTTTTTACTGATGATTTAATTATAGATCGAGAATTTTTTTATAAAAAATTTGAAATACCAATTGAGCAAGAATGGTATAACCAATGTGTCAATATTAATGTAAATTTTAGTGTGGTTGTTAATAATATAAAAAAGAAATACCGAAATGATAATTATTATGGGAATATACCACATTTGTTTAAAACCTATATCAGCCATAAGGATTTTTTTTTAAAAGAGAACTGGTATAGGGGAGATGTTCATTATCATAGTAATTTTACATCTGATCAGGTTGAATTTGGAGCTCCCATTTCAGTAACAAAAGATATTGCTATTGCGATGGGACTTGATTGGTTCTTTGTAACTGATCATTCTTATGATTTGGATGATAGAAAAGATAGTTATACTGAATATGATGATGATTTACAAAAATGGCACGAGATGAAGAATGAATGTATTACATTGGATGAAAAGCAAATAAGGATTATCGCAGGAGAAGAGGTTTCTATAGCAAATTCAAAACAAGAAAATATTCATCTTTTGGCTGTTAATCATAAGGACTTCATTCATGGAAGTGGTGATAGTGCTGAGATGTGGTTTAAGAATAAACCGGAACATGATTTGTCTGAAATTAAGTTTTTGCATTCAGAGGATAATTTATTTATTTCTGCACATCCATTCGATAAAGTTCCTTTTGTTCAGAGGTTATTATTGAATAGAGGTTTATGGAGTGAAATCGATTTTAAAGTTTCAGAGATAAAATATTTGCAAATAGTAAATGGTCAAGATAGTACACAGATTAGGGCGATGATAAGTAAATGGCTGGAATTACTATTACAAAATGAGAGATACTATATTGTTGCAGGTAATGATGCACATGGAAATTTCCAATTTATGAAACAGATTTCAATACCTTTTCTTAAATTAATGTGTAGGAAACAACAGTTATTTGGTCAGTATTTTACTATGTACTATAATAATGAAACTAATGATCCGATTCAAGGCATAAAAGGTAATAGGATTATTGTTAGTAATGGTCCTTTTGTTGAATTTTACTTAGACGAAACCACAATTGGAGAGACTTTTAAAAAAAGAAAAGCAAATCTGATTATAAACACAGAAAGTAACAAGGAGTTTGGTAAAATAAGTAAGATAGTTTTTTATCTTGGTGACATTAAGCAGAAAACTATAAAAAGACATAAGATAATAGATAAACAACAGTTTATTGAGTTGCCTCTTAAAGGGTTTGCTTGTGTAAGTATAGAAACAGAAAAGGGATATTTTGCCATGACTAACCCGGTGTGGATTGAGGGGAGATAATGAATATTGCATATTATTTGATGTTTACATCAATTGCAGTAATTATTTTTTTAAGTTTTGTTATTATTAGAAAAACAAAGATAATCAATGATGAAAAAATTAATTATTTTCACATAATTGACAGTATTTTATGTGTGATAAATCCTGAGGGTAAAATATTAAGTTGCAATATAGTATGGGATACCATAATTGCAAAGAAATCAAATAATCATGAACAGGCATGTTTTTTAGATTATTTTACTCCAAACAGTAAGCAGGAGTTTCTTGAAGATATAAAGAAACTAGAACCTAACAAAGCTATTCAAATTGACACTCAAATGGTTTTTCATAATAATTCAATACGAAGTATAGTTTGGTCTGTAATAAAAGATTTTAATCGAAATATAATCTATCTCTCAGGAAAAGATTTAACCAATGAAAGATTTGTATATGAACAGTTACAACAATCAGAGGAAAAATCCCGAAAACAATTTAAAAGCATTCCTATACCAACTTATACATGGAAAAGAATTACTGATGATTTTATCTTAACTGATTATAACGACATTGTGTATATTGAAACAGAGGGGAAAATCAGACATTTGTTAGGTGTTAGTGTTTATAAGATATTGCATAAGAATTTCGAGATTATAAGCGATATGGATAAATGTTTTGTCACAAGAAAAACACTTAAGAAAGAAGTAAAATATTATCTTGAAGATTCTGATGAAGTAAAATATTATGATGTTAGTTATGCTTTTGTACCACCTGATGCTGTAATGGTTCACATGGAGGAGACAACTCAAAAAAAGATAATGGAGATACAGCTCAAAGAGAATGAAGAAAAATACAGAACTTTGTTTAATACTACAACAGATGCAATAATCCTAGTAAATATTGAAGGAAAGATTATTGAATGTAATAAGGCCTCTGAAGATATGTTTGGATATTCATTTGATAAATTATTAAATAGCGATATTCAAAATATTATTAAAATGCAATATGGTGAATTAAATAGTTCTATAATATCAAGAGTTGAAGAATTTATTTTTGAATTGTTTAATAAATCAATGATT
>CAZJNG010000096.1:0-6077 GCA_964547265.1 uncultured Candidatus Cloacimonadota bacterium
ATCTTAGAAATTTTGATTACATTAATGAACATTCGATCTACTAGTGACCTCCAAGAGGGAATTCCCTCTTGGAGGTCGGTTAATGCTTGTCTGAACTTTAAGTGCGATAATCTTTTGCCGTTGAGTGTGTTAAGCAAAAAGATTTGACATTATTCTTCAACCATCAGTTTAACCGTACTGATTTTTTCAATATTGTCAGAGATTGGGCAACGGGCATCAATTTCTTTTAAAAAAGCTTCTTTTTCTTCATTTGTCATTGGTGCATCTATTTTTGTATAGACTCTGATATCTTGAAATCCCGCTCGATCGGTTGTGTTTTTACCCATGAGTACATCAACATCTAAATCGCCTTCAATGCGAACTTCAATACTTTTCACGGGTAATTTTTTTTGTTGAGCAATGATTCTTCCTATAGTACATATGCATCCACCTAAGGCAAAAAAGAAATATTCTAAAGGTGTTGGACCTGAATCTGTACCCATAGGTGCAGGTTGATCAATTTTTAAGGAAAAGTTTCTTGCATTGAGTTCAACTGCATAATTTTCTCCAATTTTTGATGAAATAGTTACGGTTTTTTTAGCCATGACAAAACTCCTTTATTTGATTTTAAAAACAATATAATATATTTAACGCTATAAAGCAAATACCAAAATAAAAAAAAGCCTCCATTCAGGAGGCTTAAAATATAACAGTTACCCTTATGCGTTTGCAGGTACTACATTAACAAATTTTTTACCTTCTTTTTTAGTGGTAAATTTAACATTTCCATCAATGAGACTGAATATTGTATAATCTCTGCCGATTCCTACATTAACGCCGGGATGGAATTTTGTACCGCGTTGACGAATGATGATATTGCCGGCGATAACAGATTCACCGCCAAATTTTTTTACACCGAGATATTTAGGATTACTATCTCTTCCGTTTCTGGAGCTTCCAACACCTTTTTTATGAGCCATTTTATCCTCGCTTATTATTAAAATTTAATGTCTTTAATTAAGATTTGAGTGAAGTTTTGACGATGTCCTTGAGTTTTTCTGTACCCTTTTCTTCTTTTCTTTTTAAATACAATAATTTTTTTTTCTCTTCCGTGTTTGATGACTTCAGCTGTTGCTTGAGCGGCATCAATAACCGGATGTCCAAAAGAAATACTTTCATTGTCATGTATCATTAAAATTTTATCAATTTTAATTTCATTGCCTTCTTCTGCATTGGCAATATAAGGAACTTTTAGGGTTGCATCTTTTTCAATGCGATACTGATATCCCATAAAATCTACTATAGCATACATTTTAATTTATTCTCCTTTAATTTAAACTTATTTATATCTATTGTGACAATTTTTTTTATTATAGGTCTTTTTGTCAAGAATTATATTTGGCAGTAATATCTTTTCCTTCATCAGAAAGGATAATTCTATATTTGTCAGAGTCTAATGTCATGTCTTCTATGAATTTAACTTGATTACAAGTTTTTATGAGGATATGTGGCTTCTCATCAAAACTTTGTTTTACTTGTGTTGGGACATATATTTCGAGTGGTCGGTTTTTGATAAAGTATTCTGCTCTTTGTAACCATCTGTTAATTTTAAATATAAGAGAATCTCTTGATAATACTCTTCCCGTACCATGGCAATGTGGACAGTGTTCAAAATATGTCTGCATAAGGGTTGTACGGGTTCTTTTTCTGGTTACCTCAACCAGTCCTAAAGGACCGAAAGGATATACACGGTTTTTTGCTCTGTCTTTTTTAAACGCTTGTTTTAGTTGGTCAAAAACTTCTTGTTTGCTTTGATCTTGTTGCATGTCGATAAAGTCAATTATTATAATGCCACTTAGATTTCTGAGTCTAACTTGGCGAGCGATTTCTTTAGCTGCCTCTATATTGGTGAGTTTGATTGTTTGCTCATAATTGTTTTTACCTGTATAGCTGCCTGTGTTTACATCAATTGTGACTAATGCCTCTGTTTGTTCTATAACAATGTTACCTCCACTGGGAAGGAATATTCTGCTGAAAAATATTTTTTCAATCTCTTTTTCTATGTTATATGTGTCAAATATAGGACTATCTTCAAGATATAGTTCACAACGATTACTTAGTTCGGGGTTATATTCTTTTAATCTTGATAATATTTGATTATAATAATCTTTATTGTCAACGACAAGTCTGTCAACTTTTGAAGTAAAAATGTCTCTGATAATAGTACTGATTAAGTCATTTTCATCAAATATACAAGTGGGAGCTTTTGATGATTCTATTTTTTTCTCTAAAAATTTCCATGTTTTGAATAGTAGTTTATATTCTTCAATAAATTCTTCTTCGCTAATATTTTCGGCTTCAGTTCTTACTATTAAACCAATATTTGGATCTTTAACTGCTTGCAATATAGCTTTGATTCTGTTTTTTTCCTGATATGAATTTATTTTTCTTGAAACAGCAATTTTTTCTTGGTGAGGGAAAAAGACAAGTAATTTTCCAGGTATTGAGATTTGTCCTATTAACCTCGCACCTTTGTTTCCGACAGGTCCTTTCTGTACTTGAACAATGATCTCCTGATTTGGTTTGAGTACTTCAGTAATTTTGTGTGAATCCTGTGCTAAAAACTTATTTTGCTGTTCGCTGTTTTCTTCTTCATCGTCATCAAGAAAGTCTGTGACAATATCAGTATAATGTAAAAAAGCAGTTCTCTCATGCCCTATGTCAACAAAAGCTGCCCCCATGCCCGGCAAAACATCCTTGACAATACCTTTATAAATATTGCCAACAATATTATTATTCTTTTCTTTTTCTACAAACAATTCAACCAATTGATGGTCTTCCATTAAAGCCATTCTTTTTTCTTGAGGCTGAATATTAAGTATAATTTCGTTAAACATACTAATCCTTATAAAAAATTTATATAATCATTTTGACTAAATCAAGTTCATAAATAACATAAAAAATCATTTTTATAAAAAAGTCAAGTAATTTCATTTTTTTTTATTGACAATTATCGATTAAAACTTTATAATGGTAATATTAAATACTTTGAAGGGATGCTTTATGAGTTCTGATAATGAAATACTTCTCCTCTTGGACACACTGATTAAGTATTCAACCTCTGATAGAAACACACAAATTGCTGAAGCATTAAAGATAAAGGTTTCTCAAAAATTTATAGATCAACAGATTCTTGAAAATTTATTAGTCAACGAACAGTTAGGAATTTGTGTTATTGATCTTAATAAAAGGGTCGTACTCTTCAATAAAGCAGCAGAACTTATTACAGGTTTATCCCAAGAAAAAATCTTAAGCAAAGAAATTGATGAGCAATTTTTCATTACATCCGACTTTTTTGATAAGGTTTTAAATGAACTTGAAATAAAAAACATAACTCATATATGCAAACAAAAATTAAATAATCTTAATAAAGAACTGTATCTTAAAATGGAGATTAGTAAAGTTAATGACATAAATGATAAGTTTTTTGCTTTGCAATTTTCTTTTACTGATATAAAAAGTGAAATTGATATTCAGGTTGATTTTGAAAAACAAAAGCAAAGATTTTTAGAACTTTTAAATAACTCAGACAGTATGTTTTTCATCAAAGATGAGAAACTTAGATATATATATATGAGCCCTGATTACCTAAAATATAATAACCTTACGAATATAGAAATGATTGGTAAGACAGATCAGGAAGTATTTGATATCGATAGTGCAAGAATTTACACAGAATCGGATTTGCAGGTTTTAACCTCTCGAGAGCCGATCTTCATTGAAGGTTTTAAAGATAAAAATCAACTTTTTAATGTCAGGAAGTTTCCCTTATGGATGAACGAGGTGATTATCGGTTTAGCCGGTATAATCACAAATGTCACAAAAAATACTATTATGGAAGAAAGACTACAATTGCTTGGAAATGCAATAGAACAAATTAAAGAAGGCATCATAATAACAGATAAAGATGCTAAGATAATTTATGTTAATAAAGGTTATACAAATATTTGTGGTTATTCAAAAGAAGAATTGCTAGGCAATACACCTTCATTGTTAAAAAGTAATAAGATGTCATCAGATTACTATTCTGTTATGTGGAATAACCTCAAACAAGGTTTTATCTGGCATAATGTGTTTATTAATAAGAAAAAAAACGGGCAGATTTATGAAGAAGATGTTATCATTACTCCGGTAAAAGATAGTTTCGACAATATAACACATTACATCGCCATAAAAAAAGATGTTACAGAAGAAAATATTCACAATAGAGCTTTTCAACATTCAGTAAAACTTGAATCTCTTGGGACTCTGGCAGGCGGAATCGCACATGATTTTAACAATATTTTATCAATTATTTTGGGATATACTGAACTAATTAAAGAAGAAATCTCAGATAATTCTCACATTACTGAAGATTTAAATGAAATCATTAAAGCATCTAACAGAGCAAAAGAAATTATAAGGCAAATTTTATTGTTCAGTCGCCAAAAAGAAAGTGAAAAAAGTATTCTGAATGTGGAAGATGTAATTGCGGGTATTGATAAAACCATTAAAACAGCAGTACCTGTGAATATTAAACTACTTATCTATTGCAAAACAAAATCTCATGTATTTATGGAATCTTCGCATATCTTACAAATACTTCTAAATCTTGTCTCAAATTCAGTTCAGGCAATCAAAGATTCATCAGGTGTAATCAGTATAAAGATCGTTGATGTCTTAAGAATGAATCAAAGTTTTGACATTAAGAACAAAATGACTTATGATCATTATGTGTGTATTAAGGTTGTAGATAACGGAATTGGTATTTCTGAAGTTGATATTCATAAAATCTTTGACCCTTATTTTACTACAAAAGATATTGGCGAAAATACAGGGCTTGGTCTTTCTGTCATTGATGGAATCATTAGAAGTGTAGATGGGTTTGTTGATGTAAAATCAGAACTGGGTAAAGGGTCTGAATTTTCAATTTACATCCCAACAGTTAAGCCTGATAAAAACATTATAAAGGCAAAAGAATCTATCTTGTCTTTCCCTAAAAACCTGAGAATATTATTAGTTGATGATGAATCAAGTATTGTATATGCCATAACCAAGATATTAAACAAGTACGGGTTTTATGTTTATGGATTTAAGACTTCTCAAGAGGCAATAGATTATTTTTACAAAAATAGAAATGATATAGATTTGGTAATTACTGATTATCTTATTCCGGGTAAAAATGGTGTAGAAATTATTAGTGATATTAGAAAAGTAAATCCTGCTGTACCATGCATAATTATTTCAGGTAACTTAAGAATGATGTTTGACGAACATCCCGATATGCCGAAAAGTAATATTGTTTGTATTGATAAACCTTTTGATTCGATAACTTTATTGAAGGCGATTAAGAAAATTATTGATAAAGACAAATGAGACGCTTGATTTGGTTTGTTTTAGTACTGATTCTATTATTTGCAGGGTTTGTATTTTTTTATCTTAATAAAGCTAATCCGGAACTTCTTTTATCTATAAAAAATAATTTAAAAATAATCTTAAATTATGTCTTTGGCTTTATGGCTTTTTCAATCATATTTCTGGTAATCAGAGAAAATAAAAACCCAATAAATACTCTAGCATGGATTCAAGTATTAATCTTTCTGCCGATTATAGGTTTTATCCTTTATGTTTTTCTTGGTATAAATTATAGAAAGAAAAAGATGTTTATCAAGAAAAGTATTCATGATGAAAACAAGATAGAGATTTATTTGAAGAGATTTTTAAATTCAATGTCTCAAAGAATTGTTGAGAGTGGGATTGATGACAATAATTCTCTTAGAATAATTAAACTCCTTTATAACAATAATAAAGCAACGCTAACCAATAATAATAAAATTAAAATATTTACTGATGGCAAAGATAAATTAAAATCATTGTTTAGTGATATTCTTGATGCTAAACGACATATACATCTTGAATACTTTTCAATTCATAATGATGAGACGGGTATATGTTTACGAGAAATATTAATAAGAAAAGCTAAACAAGGGGTAAAAATCAGGTTGATTTATGATGCTGTCGGAACCTGGAGAATTAAGAGAAAATTTTGGAAAGAGTTG
>CAZJNG010000096.1:6087-8036 GCA_964547265.1 uncultured Candidatus Cloacimonadota bacterium
GATTCAGGAGCGGAAGTTTATTCTTTTTTACCTGTTTTTTTACCTTTACTTAGCAGTAAGTTAAATTATCGTGACCATAGAAAATGTGCGATTATCGACGGGAGTACTGCATATATTGGTGGAGTAAATATTGGAAATCAATACATGGGTTTTAATAAACGCTATGGTAAGTGGCGAGATACACACTTAAAAATTCATGGAGATGCAGTCTTGTTACTTCAAAAATTATTTTTACTTGATTGGAGTTTTGTTAGTGGGCAGTTTTTAATTGATGAAAATCTTTTCCCAAAACCTGAGATTAGTGATTTTTGCCCTGTTCAAATAGTTAGTTCCGGGCCTGATGCTGATTGGGAAAATATCATGCTGGCTTATTATGCAATAATTTCCAATGCAGAAAAGTACATTTATATAGAAAGTCCGTATATGGTTTTAAATGAGAGTATTCTTACCGCACTTAAAACGGCAGCATTAAGTGGTGTTGATGTTAGGATTATTTTGCCAAGTAAAGCTGATCATAAAATAGTTGATTACGGTACTCGTTCTTATTATGAGGAGTTACTTTTGGCAGGGGTTAAGATTTATGAATATAATAATGGCTTTATGCATGCAAAGGTTTTTTTAGCAGATGATTATATCGTTTCGGTCGGGTCAGCAAATATGGATATTAGAAGTTTTAAACAAAATTTTGAACTTAATGCAATAATATATGATAAACTCTTCGCACTAAAAATTAAAAAAACAATTAGTGATGACTTGAAAAACTCAAGAGAAATAAATTTACAGGATTATTTAAAGAGAAGAATTTCAGGTAAAATATTAGAATCTTTTGCTCGACTATTTTCTCCATTATTATGAGTATATGCTTTGGTTTTATTTTTTTAATTTTATTTAAAAAAAATGTGTAACATTTGAAAATAGCATTGGTTTATTAAAATACAGAATCCTCCCCACAGATTCTGTTCATATAACCTCCTCATACCCAAAGGGCACCCAACCGGGTGCCTCTTTTTTATTTTTTAGATAAAGCTTTTATAACTTGTTTATAAACAAAAAAACCGCCTATACTTCCTAAAGTAGCTTGTAATAAACTTGCCGGAAGTTCACTTACAGCTGCTTGTAAACCGGCTCCGGGTAAGAAAACTCCAACTACAAAATAAGTAAGTGTCATACAAAATCCACCTAAAGCTAACCAAAAAGGGTGTTTTAAAGCTAAAGTTCCTGCAATTAACGCAAATAAACCTTTAGCAATCAATGTAAAAGGAGCAAATATATAATATCCTGCTAATATATCTGCAATAGCACTGCCTATACCTGCAGCTAAAGCTCCTGTCCATCCTCCCAGAAACATGCCTGTGAAAACTACGGCTATATCTCCGATATTAAAATAACCACCTGTGCCGACTATCGGGATTTTTACCACTAGAGTAAGTGCGGCACAGAGTCCTGTTAAAATGATTATTAAATATTTCTTCATTTTAACTCCTTTCTTTCTATTTTTTTGTAATATTGCATAAACCAATAGATCCATAAAAAAAGATTTCTAATTGTAAGAGTTATCAATAATGGGCTTTTTTTTATGAAGATTAAGATGTTTTTTTTATCTTTTTTTATTTCAAAATCATCAGGTATAATGCCACTCATAATTAGGGCTTGTTTATTTTTTAAAAACTCATCCATAATATAATTAACTGAACGCAATATTAGTGCTATTTTAAATCCTGTTTTCCCATATTTCATGAACTGAACAGGTGATAAAATCTGAATAAAGATAAAACCACTTATAAATATTCCTAACATTCTCAAAGGATATATACTTAGATAGATTAATTTATTAAGAGGTGTTGAAAGATGTAGCATAGGAGTAATAGGAAAATCTGCATAATAAAATATAAATGAAGTGATAACATAAAATAACAAGAAATATTTCCACCTTTTTATATGCGTAGATA
>CAZJNG010000097.1:0-8030 GCA_964547265.1 uncultured Candidatus Cloacimonadota bacterium
AGGAGCTGGGTCGTAAGGTAAAGGTTTCTTTCCGGGTTAGTAGCATCAACAATATTTATTATCAGGTCAGGTGACTCATTAATGATAAAGTTACGAGCTACCTCTTCATCTATAGAGTAAGCGGTAAGAGAATATATGCCCGGCAAGTCAACTATTTCATAGTTTTCTCCATTTATAGCAATGGTTCCTGTTTTCTTTTCTACTGTTACTCCCGGCCAGTTTCCAACGGTTTGTTTTGAGCCGGTCAGGGTATTAAATAAGGTTGTTTTGCCACAATTAGGATTACCTGCCAAAGCTATTTTTTTATGATTTTGCACGACAGTCACAACATTCTCCTTTGATACATATATTAAAATCAGTTATTTTGAAATTATATTTCTTGGCAATTTGATTTAATGCATTGTTTATTTTTTTATTTTCGTCTTCTTCAATAATTTTATTACAGATTATACACATTAAGTGAGCATGTTTTGGGTGACCGTATGTATGTTCGTAATTTTCTTTTTCAGAAATTTTTTCAGATACTTTTATCATTTTTGCCTCAATTAATAGAGGTATAGTTCGGTAGATAGTAGCTCTGGATACGAATTCTTGATCAAGTTTTGATTGTTGAATCTGGTCGTAAAGTGTATCTACACAGAAATGGTTATGGTTTTCAAATACAGCATTGAGTATAATCTTCCGTTGTTCGGTTAGTTTCAAGTTTTTTGATTTAAGGAATTCCTCAAACACTGTATTATGATTTTTCATGTTTACCTCTTTAATGAGAATGATTCTCAATTGCAAAATATAAGTATCTTAGTAATCTTGTCAAGCATAATCTATAAAAAAATAAGCGTGAATCGAAAGATTCACGCTTATAAAACTGTAAACATTAAACAGCCTTGATTTTATCCATTAAAGCCTTTTCAGATACAACGCCAATTGTTTGTCCTACAGGTTCACCGTTTTTAAAGATAATTATAGTAGGAATGCTTAAGATATTGTATTTTTGAGCAATTGTAGGGCAATCATCAACATTAACCTTACCTACAGTTAAATCTGGATTATCGTTTGCAACTTTTTCGATAACAGGAGTCATCATTTTACATGGACCACACCAAGGTGCCCAAAAATCTACCACAGCAATACCTGATTTAATACTGCTATCAAAGTTACTTTCATTAAATTCTTTTGCCATTTCAGCCTCCAATAAATTTCAATATATAATCAATCTAATATAAGAAATAAAAAAAACAAGTATTAAATTATCTTTTTAAAAAAAAATCAAAAATAATTTCTCGCTTGACAGAAAAAGTCCTATATATTGTATAGTGTAAAGTAAATTATAAATGGAGTTCTTATGGAAAAATATGATATTGCTATTATTGGTGGAGGTTCTGCCGGTTTGAGTGCAGGGATTTATGCCTCAAGGGGTGGACTTAAAACTGTTATTTTTGAAAAAGCTTTAGTTGGAGGTCAGATTGTTTTGACAACTGAAGTGGAAAACTATCCCGGTTTTGAAGAGAGCCTTTCAGGCTTTGAACTGATAGAGAAAATGAAACAACAAGCTTTGAAGTTTGGTACAGAAATCAGAGAAGAAAATGTAAAGGCATTAAGTATGGAAGGTCTCTGCAAGATAATTGAGACAGATGAATCCATATATAGAGCTAAGACTGTTGTTTTTGCTGCAGGTGCTCATCCTCGTAAGCTTAATGTTCCGGGTGAAGATAAATTCACAGGCAGAGGTGTTTCTTATTGTGCTACTTGTGATGGAGCTTTATATAGAAACAAGATTGTTGCTGTGATAGGTGGAGGAGATTCTGCAGTTGAAGAAGCAATGTTTTTAACCAGATTTGCACAAAGGGTTTATATTATTCATCGAAGAGATCAACTTAGAGCTGTTCATGCAATTCAGCAAAGAGCAAAAAAGAATGACAAGATTCAGTTTGTTTTTGATACTGTAGTTCAAGAGATTAATGGAGATAATCAAGTAGAATCATTAACTTTGTTTAATAGAAAGACTAATACAACTTCGACTATCGAGGTAAACGGTATCTTTATTTATGTCGGAATCATTCCAAATAATGAGCTTGTAGAGTCAAGAGTAGAACTTGATAGTCAAGGCTTTATTAAAACAGATGAGGAAATGCATACAAATATTCCCGGTTTTTATGCTGCCGGAGATATTAGATCAAAATCTTTAAGGCAAGTAGTTACTGCAACTAATGATGGTGCTATAGCAGCTTTTAATGCAGAAAAATGGATTGAAGTAAACGCTGATAAAATGGATACACTTTAATCAGTTATCAGGAAAGCACTAACTTAGGAACTTGTCCCGGAATTACAGTTGTGCAAACACCCTTGTTTGCGCCAAACATCATAACTCATTTAAAAACAGTATTTTAACAAAAAACAAGCAAGGGTGATTTCTAATCTTGCGAAGAATCTCTATTATTTACTTTCTAACATTCTATTAGATTATATCATTTCGTTAGAAATGACTTCCTTGTTGAGCTGTCAGGGTTCAATATTATTTTTTAGTCTTAGAAATAGTTAAAAAATATTTTTTTTTGATTGACAACCTTTCGTTGATAGTATATCATACCCACTTAGATAAAAGGTTATTTAGGGGATAGATGATGTGGAATAGATTTTTTATTGGATCATTAGTAAAGTTTATTTGGATACTAGGCATAGTAATGCTGGTTGGTACATGGGCTTTGACCATACATTTTTTTATTAGTGAAAGGCATGCTCGTATAAATCATTCGATACAGGATACGAGTAATCTTGCTAATGTTTTAGAAAAGCATATAACCGGAACATTTTCTGAGATAGAAAATTCTTTATTTTCATTAAGAAAGATTAAAGAGTCCGGAGTATCAGATAATGAAATGTTAAATTTATTAAAGCAATTTGTAAATTCAAAACCTGAATTATATAATTTAATTTCTATTATTGGAACTGACGGGTTAGTGCAAATGACAAATTTAGAAGAGTTTAATGTTACTTATAGTGGAGATAGAGACTTTTTTTTATTTCATAAAGATAATGTTTCTATGCAGTTATTGATAGAAGAACCTTTATTGGGCAGAGTAACCGGAAAGTGGTATATCCCGGTCAGTATGAGGTTAGAGGATAGTACCGGTAATTTTATAGGGGTATTATTGGCTTCAATAAATCCATATTATTTCTCATCTATTTTTAGTGAGGTTAATCTTGGAACGAATTCATTGATTTATCTTGCAAGTAATGATGGTACTATTTATTCAGGATTCTCTTCAGAAATTCTTTTATTAGACAAAAAGCTTGCTCCTTTATTGAAGGATGAAAAACGACATTTATCATCTATTGCTAAGAGTAGTTTTGATAATGTTAAGAGAATTAAGGTTGTTTATTTTCTGGATAAACAGCCTATGTATATTTACATTGGGATTGATTATTATAATTATTTGAAAGAATTCCATTTAAAGATTTTGTATTTGTTAATTATTTATGTATTGTTTACGGCTTTGATTTTATTTTATATAAAAAAGATTATTCACTCGCTTAAGCAGAACGAGTTATTGAATAAAGAGATTAATGCATTTTTTAATGCCTCGTTAGACATGCTTGCTATTTGTGATACTAAAGGCAACTTGTTGAGAGTGAATAATTCCTGGCAAAAGCTCTTAGATTATACTGAATCAAATTTATTAAATAGCAGTATTTTTAAAATTGTTTATCCTGATGATTTAGAGTCTTCAAAGTCTGCATTTAATGAAGTTGTCAGATCCGGGAAGGTTATTGATTATAATAGCAGGATAGTGTCAAAAAACGGTACACTTCATTATATTGAATGGAGGGGTGTAAAAGAGGGAAATGCAATTCATTTAGCAGCTAGAGATATCTGTCAAAGAAAGAAAAATGAACAGAGAATGCTTACGCTTTCACAAGCACTTGAACAAAGTCAATCATTAGTTCTTATGACTGATTTAGCAGGTAAAATTAATTATGTAAACCCAAAATTTACTCAAGTTTCAGGATATACTCCAGAAGAAGTTTTATATAAAGATATGGAATTTTTCAATGATTCTGACTTTTCTACACCTTTACATTCAGAATTATGGAGTACCATAGAGAGTGGTAGGATTTGGAAAGGTATATTTAAAAACAAAAAGAAAAATGGAGTTGTTTTTTGGGAATCAGCTACTATTTCTCCGATTATTAATGAAAAAAATGAAATTATTAGTTATATGAAAGTTGCTGAAGATATAACTAATAAGCAGATTTCAGAAGAAAAGTTGAAATATGCGTATGAACAAATAAAAGCCATTCTGAGTGCTATACCTGATTTAATGTTTATTTTTGATAAAAATGGAAGAATTACTGATTATCATCCTAAAGATACTTATTCTAATCCTAAATTTTATGTCCCACCTTCTAATTTTTTAAACAAAAAGATAGATGAAATATTTTCTAAAGATATTTCTGATTTAACATATAAAAAAATCCGAGAAGTACTTAGTACACAAGATAATGCTTATTCTACATATTCCATAGATATCAACAATGAAAAGCATTATTTTGAAGCCAGATATGTGCCTTGCAATAAAGACGAGGTGTTGAGCATTGTTCGTGACATTACGGAAAGACATAAGGCTGAAGAACAACATGAAAAGATGCAGAAACAGTTAATACAGGCACAGAAGATGGAATCAATCGGCAGATTGGCAGGTGGAGTTGCTCATGATTTCAATAATATGCTTGGTGTGATTATATCAAATATTGAGATAGAACTCTATTGTATTTCCCCAAATTCTTCTACCTATAACAGGTTACTAGAAATAAAAAAAGCTGCTTTGAGATCAGCTGATTTGACACGACAATTACTTTCTTTTGCCAGAAAACAAGAGATTATTCCTAAAGTTATAAATATAAATACTGTCATAAAAAGTATGTATAAAATATTGAAAAGATTAATTAATGAGAGTATCTCGCTTGAATTTCAAGAAGGTCAAAATCTCTCATCGGTAAAAATGGATACAACACAAGTTGACCAGCTACTCGCCAATCTATGCGTAAATGCTCGTGATGCGATTAAGGACAGTGGCAAGATAATAATAAGGACAGAAAATATCTATTGTGATGAAAGTTTTTGCGAGAAATATACTTACTTAAAACCGGGTGAATATGTTTTGCTTGAGATTAGTGACGATGGATGCGGAATGGATAGCCAAACTATAAATCAAATCTTCGAACCCTTTTTTACAACAAAAAAGGATGGTGAAGGAACCGGGCTTGGATTAGCTACAGTATATGGAATTGTCAAGCAGAATAAAGGCTTTGTTAATGTCTATAGTGAGATAGGGAAAGGAACAAGTTTTAAGATTTATCTGCCTGTCTTTAAAGGTCAAGAATCTTCACAGACCAATCATGATGTTAAAAATCAAATTCAAACAGGAACTGAGACGATCTTAATTGTTGAGGATGAAGTTATGATTTTAAATGTAACTTCAGGCATACTTACCAGAGCAGGTTATAATGTATTAGTTGCCGATAACCCCGAGATTGCAATAAGTGAATGTAAACGACATCAGCAAAAAATTGATTTATTGCTTACAGATGTTGTTATGCCTAAAATGAATGGAAACGAACTTGCAAAACAGCTTAAAGAATTATATCCAAATCTGAAAGTACTTTTTATGTCAGGATATACATCGAACATGATATCTCAACACGGTGTGTTTGAAAATAGAACTAATTTCTTACAGAAACCATTTTCTGTTAATGATTTGACTAACAAGGTAAGAGATTGTTTAAAATAATTTTATAAGGATAACAAGATGCACTTTAATAAGCTAGAGATGTTAAGAAGAATTAATAATAATGATGAATTTTTATATGAAATGTTTAAGGTTGCTTTAACCTCATTTCCTGAACTTTTTGATGAATTAAATGATATAATCAAATCAGGTGAGTTTGATAAAATTTTTAGAAAAGCTCACCAATTAAAAGGTTCTGCCCTCAACATGAATTTTGATTTACTTGCTCAAATTGCTAAAGATATTGAATTTCATTGTAAGAATCAAGATATGAACAAAGTTTGTGAATGTTTTAATAATTTACTCAAAGAATGGGAAATTGTAAAGAATATTCTACAAGAAGAATAACAAATTTCAACAGGGATTACTGACTCGAACAAAGACGGTTTTTCCCGTCAATAAACATCCTTAAATCACCTTTGTTATTAATTTTTAGATGCTTTTATTGAATACCTGCAATAACTCTTATTTATCTGAAAATCAAGTAAAGATAAAGCCCCTATCAGAATAAGGGCTTTTGTTAAACAGAGTACAAAGTTATCGATTATATTAAACATGAAATTTATAATAGATTTGATTTTTAGTCATATCAAGTTGATTTTTAATAATAACTGATATTTCTTTGTCTATATGTTCCAACTCTTCTAAAAATCTGTTAATATTTCTTTTGATGGATTCTCTAACTTTGTCTAATTCTTCTGTAAAATATTTAGGGTTATTTTTAAACATAACATCTTTAAGATATTTTTTCATTTGCTCTAAATTTTTCTTATGTTGCTTATATTGTTCAAGGTAGATTGGATTGTCGGTCATACTATCTAGTTCTGCAATTATTTCAACTTCTTTAATTATACTTTTTTGAATGTTTGCAATTGCTTCTTTGTCACATTTTTCTATTGCTGAATTAAAGCTTAGAGTGACAGCCAAAGTTTCAAGTGATTCATTATCAATATTTTCAGGTAATGCAATATTATCTTCACATAACTGATACAGAGCCAAATAAGTCAATGGAACTGAAGGCTTTTGGATAAGTGTCATAACACATTTTAAGCCTTTTTGACTTTTAAGCTTATTTGAATATGCTTTTAAACGCAGCCTAATAACTTCAATAGATATCTGATTGGCGACTAGCTGTGAGTCTTGTTTTGCGATAAGTTCTGAAACTTTCTTAAAATCTTTGTTTTCTGAAAGATTACTGACTAATTCATTATAAAAAACTAAGCTCTGAGCAATATCAGTATCAGATTCAGCTTTTTTTATTAAAATTTCACTAACTGCTTTTAAACAATAAAAAACAGTTTGGTTCTCATCAAAGTCAGAGTTTTTACTGTTAAAACTAAGATTTTGAGCTTTCAATTCATGTGGTTTGTTTTGATTTTTCATCAAAACCTCCTTTAATTATTTAGTGTTTTTTGTATCCCTCTATTTTGACAGAAGAAAGAGTTTACAAGTATAATTTAACTTAAAAAGTAGCGGATGCAAATTATTTTTTTTATTTATTATATTAAAAATTTCAACGATATTTAAGAAACATTAAAAAGTATTACTCATATTTTAACTTACTTACTAATAATTGATTAGGGTAAGCATTGTCAAGAAGAAACATCATAATTTTTTGTTTATGTGTTGTCTTAACTTTCAACTATTTATTTGTTTAAAAAAAACTATAAAAATATTATCTAAAATCTTTGCAAATCTGCACCAAAAAGTTCTTTTTAACAAATACTTATGAATTTTAAATCATTTTTTTATATTATAGATTATAAATATATTGAATAATATTGCTTAATTTTATAAAACTCAATATTTTTCAGCCTCTAGTATATATAGTCTGACATATTGGCAAAATTTTGGACATGAAGTAAAAAAAAATAGATTTTTTTTTGCTCTACCATCTTAGTCGAGTAATAATACACTTCTCGATCTGGAAGATCGAGTTACTATTGCCTAACTTAAAGACATTTACAAGTGACCTCCAGGAGGGAATTTCCCTCTTGGAGGTCGGCGATAGATTGAATGTATAAACCGAGAACCTGACGGCTCGTCAGAGCGTGTCTCAAAATGTAGAAATGTTCAACAAGCACCCTTGCTTGTTGTCTTCTAACTAACTGATTATAAATTACTTAGGTTTTTAAGTGCAAACAGGGGTGTTTGCACAACAGTAATTTCGGGACAGTCTCTTTCATAGGCTGTCTCAAAATGTAGAAATGTTCAACAAGCACCCTTGCTTGTTGTCTTCTAATT
>CAZJNG010000098.1:0-8016 GCA_964547265.1 uncultured Candidatus Cloacimonadota bacterium
GACTCAAGATTTTCATTCTTGCAACAGGGGTTCGATTCCCCTAGGGGTCGCCAATTAATTTTAATATGTGTTAGTTAAAGCTTTAAGAATAATTTTAAAGTTTTAATTAAGCGGTCTAAGGTGGTAAGCTGTTTTATTCTTTCCACAAAGCTTTGACCCCTTCGTCTAGCGGTTAGGACTCAAGATTTTCATTCTTGCAACAGGGGTTCGATTCCCCTAGGGGTCGCCAATATTTATAGAATAAGACAGGAAACTGTGTTATTCTATTTTTTTTTGACTCATTCGTCTAGCGGTTAGGACTCCGGATTCTCAGTCCGGCAACAGGGGTTCGATTCCCCTATGGGTTACCAGATATAAAAAAAGCGAAGCTTGAGCTTCGCTTTTATTTATTTTAAAACTTCTTTTTTAAGATTCTTCCCGAGTTAAAGACTGCAAGTAAAGTCACTCCGACATCACCAAAAACTGCTTCCCACATTGAAGCAATACCCATAAATCCTAAGATTAAAAAGAGACTTTTAATGCCCAAAGCCAGGATAATGTTTTGGATTATAATGTTTTTGGTCGAACTTGCGATTTGCATCGCTTTTGGTATCTTAGTCAGAGAATCATTCATGATTACAATATCTGCAGTTTCAATGGCTGCATCAGAGCCTAAATTTCCCATTGAAATCCCAATATCAGCCCGAGCTAAAACAGGTGCATCATTTATCCCGTCACCAACAAAGATAACTTTTTCGTTTTCATCTGATTGAGAAATAATTTCTTCCAGAATTTTAAGTTTTCCTTCGGGTAATAGTTCGGCAAATACCTTATCAATCTTAAGTTGTTTTGCTATTGATTTAGCAATATTAAGATTGTCTCCCGTAAGCATTGATATTTCTTTTATTCCTTTTGTATGTAGCAGATTGATTGCTTCTGCGGAATCGTCTTTGATTTCATCACTGATAATCATATAACCTGCGTATTGACTATTGATTGCTATATGGATAACTGTACCCGGAATATCTAGCTTGGTATATGAAATATTGTTTTTATTCATGAGCTTGATATTTCCGCATAAGACAGAATATTCAGTGTTATTGATTTTCACATGAGAAACTATCCCAAGACCACTTAACTCCTGATAATCAATAATGTCAGACCTGTCAATAACATTGTGATATGATTCTCTAATTGATAAAGCAATGGGATGATTGGAATGAGCTTCCGCTAAAGCGACTATTTTTAGTAAATCATCTTCTGAAAAGCCGTTTTCAGTCTTTATTTGACTTAACTTAAAGACTCCTTTTGTTAGTGTACCTGTTTTATCAAAGACTACTTTCTTCACCTGATTAAGGGTATCAATAAAGCAAGAACCTTTAATTAAAATTCCGTTTTTGGAAGCAGCACCAATTCCACCAAAATAAGTTAGAGGAATGCTAACAACTAAAGCACAAGGGCAAGAGATTACAAGCATAACTAAAGCTCTGTAAAGCCAATCAGAAAAGCTTTGACCTGAAATCAACAATGGAGGTAATATTGCTGTAAAGAATGCTAATGAAACTACTATCGGAGTATAATATCTTGCAAATCTTGTGAAGAACATTTCTGTTTTTGCTTTTCTATGAGTTGCACTTTCTACCATTTCCATTATTCTTGAAATAGAGGACTCGCTAAAAATCTTGGATACTTTTACTGTTAGTAACCCTGCTTTGTTTATCATACCTGAAAATACTTCATCTCCGGTTCTTACTGTTCTAGGTACTGATTCACCTGTTAGGACAGAGGTATCTACTTGAGAATTTCCTTTAATAATGATTCCGTCTAAGGGTATTCTTTCACCTGCTTTGACTAGTATTAAGTCATTGACCTGAACATGTTCAGGAGTAACCTTTTTTGTTTCGTTATTGTGTATCAGGTTTGCATAATCCGGTCTGATTTCTAATAGTGCTTTGATGGATTTGCGAGACCTGTGAACTGCTAAGTCCTGCAAGTATTCACCGACTCTGAAAAACAGCATTATTCCTGCTGCTTCTGAATAAGCATTGATAGCAATAGCTCCAAAAGTAGCAATAGTCATCAGGAAATTTTCATCAAAAATTCCGCCGTTTTTTAAGCTCGTAATTGCTTTAATAAAAATCTTCCATCCATAAAACAAGTAAATGAGAGTAAATAAAATATTGCCTATATTATACACACTTAGTTTATTATGAAATATAAGAGTAAATATATATATCAATCCTGTAATAATCATTATCAATAATTCTTTTTTAGGATGAAAGGTTTCTTCTTCATGTTCTACGACTCTTATTTGAGGGTCAATATTTTTTATTGCTTCAATCACCTTTTGCATAAAGGCAGTATCAATTAAAAGTGTTAAGGTACTGAAATCAATCGAAGCTTTTTTAACTTCTTGCATAGTATTTAGAGTATGTTCTAATTTGTTGGCACAATTTGCACAGTCAAGGTTTTTTAAGTAGTATTTTTTCATTTGTTGAATCTTTCTTTGATGTGAATCATTCCCTGGTCAAAGATTTGGATGACATGTTCATCACTTAAAGAGTAATAAACGCTTTTCCCTTCTTTTCGATATTTGACAAGGTTAGCTTGTTTCAGGGTCTTTAACTGATGAGAGATAGCTGATTGATTCATTCCCATAATTTCTGAAATATCACAGACACACATCTCTTTGATAAACAGGATATTGATTATCCTGATTCTTGTAGGGTCTCCTAAGATTTTAAAGAACTCTGCAATATCCTTAACTAGTTCTTCATCAGGTAGTTGCTGTGTAACCTGATTCACAACATCTTGATGAACATTGTTACCCTGACACACTTCTATTTCACTATTACTCATTTCATTTTCTCCTTTTTATAATATATGTACATTTGTTCATATATTGTGAGATGCAGCATACTGTCAAGCAAAATTTACTCATAATAACTAAAATACTTGATATATTACTGTTGGAATAGAATCTTTTTAATAAAACAAATAAAAAAAAGAGACAGATTTAAATCTGTCTCTTATATGATTTTGGTTAAAGTTTAATCTTTTAAGAAGCTTTCTATTGAAGTGCCTGTTTGAAGTGTCTTAAGCATAAATTTGGCATCTTCATTAAGGTCACCATCTTTATATTTATCTAGAAATTCTTCGAAGAGAGCAATACCTTTTGCTGTATCTTTTAGTTCTTCAGCAGTTATAAATGCTTTCATAAAGAAGGCTTTATAAGCATCGTCTGTGTCAGCATAATCATCAATAATCTGATCAAAAAAGAAAATAGCTTCTGCAAAAGAGAATTTCTTTTGTGCTTCTTCAGCCATATCAAAGAGTTGCTGTGCAGTAACGCTGCTTACTAGAAGTTCATAGTGAGGATAAGCGTTATATTTAACTATTAGATCATCCTTTATTTCTTCAAATTTTTCTTGAGCTTTTCTTCTTGAGATTATATTTCTAATACTGGCTTCGATTGATTCTAAAGGTGTAACTGAAGGAGGAGTTTCCTCTACTACATAAAAGAAGATTACATCTCCATGTCTGTTTTTAAATATGTCACTTAATTCTTTAATTTTGAGATCCCATACTTTTGCATTATATGTTTCATCTTTACCAACTCCGGGAATAATGTCATTTTGGTAAACATGTTTTAGTAGTCCGTCTCCATCGGGTTTGATTGATTCATTTCTAAGGTAAGTAATGATTCTGTCTTCTTGATTTTTTTTAAGGAAACCATTTATTTTTCTTCTGTGTTTTCTTGCAGCTTTTTCATCTTGAGATACGAACTGTCTTATGTTTCTACTTGCAGGTGTAGTATATTTATCAGTATTTTCAATATAATGTTTATCAATTTCTTCTTGTGAAACCTTAATTTGACTGGCAATTTTTTGTGAGTACCAGTGATTAACAATAATATCAATTTTAAGGTCTTTTATTTCAAACTTATTACTATGTTTTTCATGTATTTTTTGATTTTGGGCATGAGCATATAAAAGTCTTGAATCAATTTCTCTTTTGATAATATTTTCTCTGACTGCCGGGTCATTGATATTCATTCTTTCCATAGAAGCAGCATTTCTTAGAAGTTGACCTACTTCGCTAAATGTTATGGTAATTTCAGGATGTGAACCTTCTGCAATGATAATATTTCTTTGATTTGGCATTATGTTTAAGACATTCAATGAATCTAAGATTGCTTTATGGAATCTTACATTATATTGCATTCTCAATTTATCCATTAAATCAACATATATTTCGTTTTGTTTTTGAGCTTTAAGTCTGTTTTCAATTTCTGTTTTAACTTCAGCAAAAGGTCTGATAACTGTTGGCTCGTAATCAAGTTTTTTAAAGAAATGAATTCCTGTTGATGTTGTGAATGGACCATGTATAATTTGATGATCAATTGTAGCATCTGCTATGAGTTTGTCAAGTTCAGGGTCTCTTCCGATACCTGAGATGAAGCCGTTGAGTCGGATATTTCTAATAATACCTTTATTATCTACTGAGAATTCATTTAATGAATGTTCTGCAATAATTTTTTCAAAATCAATTCTGTTATTGATTTGTTCTTGAACCGTGTTTAAATTTTCACTATTTGTTTGTAGGTATTGAATAGTAACTCTTGGAGCGATAGTATAAGCACTTCTATTGGTTGCGTAATAATTTTGTAGGTCTTGTTCTGATAATTTTAAATCTTTAGCTAATACTTCATCAAAGTATATCTGATTAATAATCGGTTTAAGTCTTTGATGAATAATTTTTTTAACTTCTTCGTCTTTATCATAGCCAAGTTTTAATGCTTCAGAATAGAAAATTTCTCTTTGCACCAAATAATCCAGAATTTTCTTCTGTCCATTGATTGATTTGTAATGATGTCTATTCATCGCAGGAACGGTGTTTATTTTGTTTCTTAAATCTTCAGTTGTAATCTTTCTCCCGTCGATAACAATCAGAACAGTATCTTGTTTCGCTGAAGTTTGTGTGTTTTTTTTAGTTTGTGCGAATAATCCTGCACAAGATAACATTAAAAATAATACAGTTAATAATGTAATTCTTTGAAGTTTCATCTCGTAATCTCCTTATATATATAATAATAACGATGTTTAAAATAATAACTAAATAGTCAAGCATTTATTACAAAATAAAATTTACCATGTTTAAATCGTCTCTTTATTAATAATGTATGATTTAGAAGAAAGTCGATTTTTATATTAAAAACAGATTGAGTAAGCAAAATATTACGACAAGAGAAAATTTAAAGAATGCATATACTATAAGTTTTTTAATATTTATATGATATTGTTATTTAGTCGTTTAGTAATGACAATAAAATTTAAATCAAAATTTTAAGAAATTTTTCTTGACACAAAAACCACTATCTCATAAATGTGAATTCAATAGTAGTGAATATGTTCCGGAGTGGCTCAGGGGTTAGAGCGGGTGGCTGTTAACCACTAGGTCGGGGGTTCAAATCCCTCCTCCGGAGCCATAAATTTGCCTTGCAGTCCGCAAGGCTTTTTTTTTGAGTTTAGTCTTTAATGACAAATTATTAATTATTCAATTTGAAGTAAATAGTGTATTTTAATTATATTCTTAACTCATAATATAGTAAATAAGTCTTTTCCTTTATTATTGCAAAGCTTAAATAAAAAAGGATAAGCAAAAGAAAAAATCACAGGCAAATCATAAGGAATTACATTTTAAAATGCCTTTTTGCCAGATAGTGTAATAGGCTTTTATCCTGATTATAAATATCTTGTTTTAGGTTTTTAACTTTTTGAGAAGCACCGCGTAAGAGTTTTATATGATATTTTTCTGAGAGTTCATCAATTTTTTGGAGGAAAAGAAATCTGGCTAAGATTGAAGCGGAAGCAACTGCTATATCTTCTTCTGCATAGGGTTTGATGAGTAGTTGACAGTCGCAGTATTTTTTTACATAGTGTGAGATAACTTTTTCATTAGCAAACTTATCAATAACAGCACCTTCAAAAGGGAATTTTTTATAGAGGTCTGATAACACCTGAGCATGCATCCATGCTAGCATTTCGTTAAGTTTTTGACCTGATTGCGTATATTTTAAGTATAAGTCATTATACTGATGGGGCATTAAAATGAAATAATTATAATATCCTTTGAAGTCTATAAAAAGTTTTGTAGCAATCTTTTTAATGTCATTATCGTTTAGTTTTTTAGAGTCTTTGACACCTAAGTCGATAAGTGTTTGAATATTTTTTTTATGGCAAGCAAAAGCAACTACTACGAGTGGACCGAAATAATCACCTTTGCCTGATTCATCACTTCCTGCCCAAAATGACCATTCGTTTTTTACTATGCCGGGAATAATAAGGTCATTATCTTCAATAATGCTAATTATTTTGTTTTTATTTTCGTGAGGGATGATTTTGTTAAGGACATATTTGAATTGGTTTTTAGAGTTATAGTAAAGAGTAAGTTTTAATTCAGTATCATTGGCTGAAAAGTTAAGTTGGATACCATAGTTAATTTGTTTAGAATCATTGAGGAATATCTTATTTTTTGCCAGTCTTTCTATTATGTTTGACTGGTATTGCAGGAAGGCGTTATTCATTATTTTGAATATTTTCTTTTAGTTTTAGTACAGTTTGACCAAAGACTGTATTAATCTCCAGTGATATTTTATCTCCTGCATCAGTCCCGAACCTAAATTCATTTGAGCCGAAGTTTAACTCTTTTTTATTAGGTAGTAATGTTTCTCCAAAGACAGTATTGATTTTAATGTCATAATTAATGTCTTCAGACAGAAAAACTTCAGCAGAACCAAAGACGGTGTTAATCTGATATTTTTCAGAACTATCCTTTATGTCTGAAAGGTCTATCATTGAACTGCCGAAAACAATATTGTACTCTTTTCCGTCGTTGCTATGATATTGACTTTGGTTAAATATGTTAGTTTTGACATTTATTTTTTTTGTTTGTGAATTTTTTGTTATAAGATAAATGCCTCCATAAATCAGGATAAAAGCAAACACAAATCTTAGGAGAGGTATATTTATCTGTAAAATCCTCTCAATTATTAAGACTAATCCCCAACAGATTAACAAACCGCCCCAAAATAACTTAGTAGCTAAGAATCCCATAAGTCCTCCATATATTTTATTTAATTTGATTGTTAAAAGTATTAAGAATTTTGTCAAGAAAAAAAACGGGATATTTCCCGTTTTTAATATTTTATTTTTATGAAAACTCAGATTAGTTAGGCTCTTTCTATATAAGAACCGTTTCTTGTATCAATTTTTATTTTGTCTCCCGGTTCAACAAAGAATGGAACAGTAATTGATAAACCGGTTTCTGTTACAGCGTTTTTGCCACTTCCTGATGCAGTATTTCCTTTTACATTTGGTTCAGCTTCGACAATTTCTTGGATGACAGTTGTAGGAAGTTCAATATCAAGTATTTCTCCTTTTTCGCTAATAAGCATCTCAACATCCATGCCTTCTTTGAGGAATTTAATAACATCATCAACTACTTCTTTATCTACCGGAGACTGATCATAAGTTTCATTGTCCATAAATATGAAATGGTCTCCATCTCTGTATAAATATTGTTTCTTTTGTTTTGTTACTTTAATTTCAATTAATTCATCGCTTAACTTAAAGGTATTATCAAGAACTTTACCTGATTTCATATTTCTTAATTTTGTTTTAACAAAAGCTTGACCTTTACCTGGTTTTACATGTAAAAACTCAATAATTTTATATATACCATTCTTAAATTCGATAATCAAACCATTTCTGATATCTGATGTTGATGCCATATTTTACCTCTTTTATTTTATTTAGTATTCAAATTAATAAATGCCATATTTTTGGCAAGTTTTTTTTGTATTTTTTTATTAATAGCTAAGTTAGCTATAGTTGAAGAACAAATATAAATGATTTAATAAATAGTATAAAATAAAAAAAATGAGAAAATTATTGACAATTATAATGCAAAAATGTAAAAATGACTTATTAAAACTTTGGGAGGTTTGATTATGGTTATAAACATACCTGTTTTATG
>CAZJNG010000099.1:0-7981 GCA_964547265.1 uncultured Candidatus Cloacimonadota bacterium
GTGTTTTTTATCTGCGGAAAATGCGATGATGTATAATTTCACAAATATTTTGACATTTTATAAATCTGTGATTATGGAAATTAGAACTATGCTTTTATATCTTAGATAGCCAGTTTGATTGGATGATAGTTTTTTCTTGTTTCGAAAAACTTAACAGTTTATCATTAAAACTATTCTGATAAATTGAATGATTTGGTTTTTCAACAAAATTTTTAACAAAAAAAATAAGATTGTATCACTTAAATTTATCTAACTATTTAATCATTTTGCTTGACAAACAAAACCATTGTAATTACAATAACGATGAAAGGATGGATTATGAAAAAGAGATTTAGTTTACTGTTAATAAAAACTCTTATAATCTTTTCAGTTTTAATAGTTATTCCGATAATCTTATTTGCGGATTCAGAAAACAAGATGCAAGAAAAATATGCAGATAAAAATACTTTGAAAATGATACAAGAAGGAGGTTATGTCCTTTACTTTAGACATGGAAAAACTGATTCTTCAAAACCCGATCAATATCCAATAGATTTAAATGATTGTAATACACAAAGACCACTAACAGCAGAAGGTGAAAATGAAATCATTAAAATAGGTGAAGCGATTAGAAAAGCTAATATTAAAATATATCAAGTTTATTGTAGTCCTTTGTGTAGAGCCAAGAAATCAGCTGAGTTATTGTTTGGTGATTATTTTATAGTTGAAGAACATTTGATGTACACTGCACATTTAACATCAGAACAAAAGATACCTGTAATTGCTAAAACAAGAGAACTACTATCATGCAATAATATACCGAAAGGCAAGAATAGAGCATTAGTTGCTCATGCACCTAATATAGCTGATTTAATAGATTATTTTCCCGAGACGGAAGGCAGTTTACTAATTTTCAAACCTCTGGGTGAAGGACAGTTTGAATACATAGCAACAATTTTACCAAATCAATGGAACAAATTAATATATGAAGAATAATATCAAATATAAGAAGATTCTTAGTTTTATACCAATTGTACCGGTATTGATTATTGCAATTATTGGAATTATGTTAATGCATTATACGGTCTCAACTTTAAAAAGCTATTCTATTGAGGTATTAGATTTATTTAGGATAAGACTACAAACAGTAGATGAAATAAACAATATTAACGAATCTATGGCAACTAATCATAAAATTGTACAACGCTCACTAGAGATGGCTTTAAATTCTACTATCTCAAATTTAGCCTTATACAGAAGGCATTCTGTAGTTGTTGACACCTTAATTAGTATAGAAAGTAAGATTGATGTCCTTGTAAAATCTGAAAATTTAAAAAACTATAATATTCAGAATTTATCAAACGAGTTAAATCTTATGAAGTCAGAATATGAACAGTATGTTCAGTTTGTTATTATGGCTACAGATATTATTGCTATTGACCCGGATCAAGCAAGTGAATATATTACTAAAGCACAAGATAACTATCTTCAATACTCATATCATGCACAAAAAATTGCTTCTCTTCTTTCAAAGGACATCCAAAACTCATTGCATAAACAATCTGAAGTTGTACAAAACAAATATTCTGCTATTCTTTATTTTGGCTTATTAATTATGTTGGTAATATTTACTTTTTCAATCTTTTTGTCTTGGTATATTAATAAATATGTCTTACATTTAGTTGATATTGCAAATGCTGCTTCTAAAGCAAAAAGCGAGTTTCTTGCAAATATGAGTCATGAAATCAGAACACCCTTAAATGGTGTAATAGGATTTACTGATTTATTAAAAGAAACTCCCTTGACCATTGTTCAGCAACAATATCTGTCCAATGTAAATGTTTCTGCTAATTTACTGCTAGAAACTATTAATGACATTTTAGATTTTTCTAAAATTGAGTCAGGAAAGTT
Organism: uncultured Candidatus Cloacimonadota bacterium; assembly: GCA_964547265.1. Classification (GTDB taxonomy): domain Bacteria; phylum Cloacimonadota; class Cloacimonadia; order Cloacimonadales; family WRIO01; genus JALNXV01. Next base: position 1,891 of record CAZJNG010000099.1, read on the forward strand.
AGAACTAGATTACATTAAAACGGATATTATTAAACTTACTGAGGAAGTAACAGATGTAATTCAATATCAAGCTTCAAAGAAAAACATAGAACTTTTAATTAATATTAAACCCGGTTTTCCCAATTTAGCATCTGTTGACCCGGTTAGATTAAAACAAATTTTAACAAATCTTCTAGGTAATGCTATAAAGTTCACAGAACAAGGTGAAATTGAAGTTAAATTAGATTTTCAATCTATTGATTCTAAAAAAGGATTATTTAGTTTTTCAGTTAGAGATACAGGCATTGGTATATCAGAACATCAAAGACAAAGAATATTTAAGGCTTTTTCACAAGCAGATGCATCAACTTCACGGAAGTTTGGAGGAACAGGTCTAGGACTTATTATTTCATCAAAATTAGCAAACCTAATGGGTAGCTCTATAGTCTTAGACTCAGAAGTAAACAAAGGAAGTACTTTTAGCTTTTCTATTGAAACTTCCTATGAATACTCAAACGAAACTTGTCCTGAAGTAAATATAAAAAAGGCTTTAATTGTTGATGATAATTATCAAAACAGATTAATTCTAGAAAATATATTTAAGTATCTTAATATTTACACAGAACTTAGTCGTGATAGTAGATATGTTTTTGATGTCTTAAAAGAACATATAGAGATAGACTTATTAGTCATTGACTATAATATCCCTGAAATCAACGGAATTGAAGTTATAAAAAAGATTAGACAAGAATTAAACTTAAATTCTAAACAGTTGAGGATTATATTATTGCATAATAGTATTGAACTAGACTCAATTGTTAAGTTTAAAGATGAGTTGTCTTTTGAACCGTACTCAAAACCGATAAAATCTAAATGTTTTATTGATGTTTTAGCAAAAGACTACCATTGTCAGAGCGAGAACCCTTTAATATCTGCATCTGTGACTCGTAAAGAATCTGCGAATATAAAACAATTAAAATTCAATGCTTTAATCGTAGATGACAATGCCATTAATATGATGCTGACTAAGAAAAGAGTAAGTTCTATCAGCTCTGAGGTGAAAATTTTTGAAGCAAGTAACGGGCTTGAAGCTATACAAATTTTTCAAGATAACAATATTGATATAATCTTTATGGATGTACAAATGCCTGAAATGGATGGACTTGAAGCAACAAAAAGAATCAGACTGTTAGAGAAAAAGAATAATACTCATATACCAATTATTGCTTTAACAGCAGGAGTATTAAAAAATGAAATCGATTCTTGCATAGAGGCAGGTATGGATTCATTTTTAGCTAAACCATTAAAAAAAGAAGATATAGCTAGTATAGTTGATAAATTTCTTTAAATTGAAATGAATTAAATTATTATTTTTAACGGACTTTCCGCAGTTATAATATTTTTAGAATAAGTATGAATTCTAAAATACCATTAATCAACAGACTTAATTATTTAACTATAGCGGGTCTCTTTAAAATAAAAATCAGCCTGATTTGATATAATCAGGCTGATGAAATATTTAATTTTATTCTTCGATTAACTCGACATTAGCTCGAGGAATCAGCATTTTTTTCCCATTTACTTCTGCTTCTAAAATACGAACTCTTGTTTCAGACTCTACATTTTTTAGAGATTCCGGCAGAGAAATGATTTTTCCGATTTCACCAAAACCCGGCTGGCGGATAATACGAACTAATTGACCAGGCTCTAAGATTGAAGCTTTAGGTTTTTCGTAAACTAGCTCATCCTTTTCAAATTCAAGAGGGATAATAACTTCAGGCCTGATAACTCCGGCTCTGATTTGAGTTTTACCGTGCATAGAAGCTTGTTTACCTTCAAATCTCTTTAATAAATTAAAGGTTTTTTCTGCCATTTTTATAGGACCGAAACCTTCAGTTACAAGCACTGTAATGCCAAGATTTTCATGTCCGGTAATAGCAACCCCAATATCATAACCTAATAATTTTTTAATATCTTGGTCGTCAATACCACCGGTAATAATACCTCTGACGCCCATGTCTCTAGCTTTAAGAATTGTTTCGATAGGGGTAAGTGAACCACCAACAACAAGTTTATCTTTACATTCTTCGGTGATAAGTTCCGGTTTTAATACTTCGGTTGGATCCTTAACAAGAATTTTTATAAGCCCGTTAGTTTCACCGCAAATACCGAAAATACCCTGAATATACGCAGATTTATTTTCAATGACAACACCTTCTTCAGGTCTGACATCAACAACAATACCTTCGATAAAGGCTTTTATTTGTACCGGGATACGAGGTTCTCTGAGCATGACCTGTCCTGTTAAGGTTGAAACTGATTCAACTTCTCCTTCTATTGGAGACTTAATCGATGATTTGAAAAAGCCCATACCCAAGAAACCATTATCTTCGGCAATAATTTGTCCTTTTTTGATTTGTTCTCCTGCCTTGATTTTTATAAATTGATTTACTTGAGCAGGAGTAATACCGAGTTTATTTGCAACATTCATAGGAAGAATGTTACCGGGCAAAGATGTTTCAGCAACTAAGTCATCACTTTTGACCTTATCACCGACTTTAACAAGAACTTTTCCTTTAAGAGGAAGAATTCGTTCTTTTTTTAAGACTATACTATCAGTAACAGCAAGTCCTGCAGAATAAGCTTGAGCCATTGATTTCCTCCTAATTTAAAATTTGTTCAGGATAAGCGTTTAATTCTTTCATCCATTTTTTAAGGTTTTTTATACGAGTTTGATTATCTGTAGGTAGAGTGAATGGCTGACGACCACGAGTATCAATTACAATACCAACAACACCACCTGATAATTCAGTTATTAATTCTTGATTTTTACCTGCACCAACATCAAGACCTTTACCCGGTTTTAATTTTGCTTTAGCTTTAGTGTTTAACGGACAAGAAATTAATCTTATTTCTCCAAAAGGAATATCTTCTTTAAAAATCTTACCGTCAGGTAATTCAATCTCTGCACTCAGAGAAATTGCGCCCGGTTTTATCTTTCCAACCGGAGCAACACAAGTGCCAAGAACAATCATACAGTCTTTATTAAACACTTCTGTAGCAGCTTCCGGGTTAATTTCTGCCAAAACGCCCAAATGAGGCATCATAAAAATACTGTCAACTGCAAGTCTGGTTACACCTTCAGGAAGATAAGCATCTATAAGCATCATGACCGTTTGTTGTCTGCGTGGTGCATGAGACAAAACACCTCCTGAGCCTACAATAAGATTAAGTGTCATCATGTTGACAATTGTATTTCCTGATGTTTGTTGATCAAATGCAGAGGCAATATCTCTGGTTTGTTGAACACCTTTAAGAGAAACAGCGAATTCTTTATGTTGGTTAAAAGCAAGCCTTAAAGCTTCTTTAGCTATGGCTTGTTCTAATACAAGTTCTTCTAATAACGCAGGGATAGTTGTTGGGCGAATCATTTTGTTTTTAATCATATTTCTTAATTCTGATTCATTAATATCAAAAGGTACCCATCTTAAAATATTAGGTAATCCTGCTGAAGCAAGAACATTTGAAATACTATAACTCATTCCTAGATTTGCAGAGACTGTACGGTTGAAGACATAATCTTCAGTAAAAACAGAGAACACATCAGTTGTAGCACCACCAATGTCAACGCCAACAACTTCAATTTGCTCCATTTTTGCAATAGTCTGCATTATATTACCAACAGCCGCAGGAGTTGGCATGATAGGAATTTGATTGATTTTACCATTAAGATGAGCTCTTGTCCAAGCCATTAATTTATTATATCCCGGAGCTTGTTGCATAACATGTTCCATAAAAATATCATGAATCTTATCACGAGCAGGTCCTAGATTTTCTTTTTCAAGAGTAGGTCTTAAATTATCAGTAAGTATTAAATCAACTTTATTTTCGAGAGTATTTTTAATTTCGTCATTAGCTTTGTTATTACCGGCAAAAATAATCGGAAGTTTATAACTTGAACCTAAACGAGGTCTTGGGTCAGCAGCACCAATCAGTTCTGCCATTTCAACCACATGTTTAGTAGTTCCACCATCAACACCGCCTGCCATTAGAATCATATCAGGTCTAAGTTCTCTGATTCTTTCAATTTTTTCATGATTCAATCGTTTGTCATTGCTGGCAATAACATCCATCACAATAGCACCAGCACCAAGTGCCGCTCTTTCAGCACTTTCACCGGTCATATTGGCTACCACACCGGTAACCATCATTTGTAATCCACCACCTGCACTACTGGTGGAAACATAAGCATCAACACCAATATCACCATTTCGTGGAATGACAATTTCCTTTTCTTCATCATCAGACAAAAACTTAATATTAGGATTGTTATATTTTAATCGTGCAAGTTCTTCTAATTCTTGCACTGAATTGACGACACCGCGTGTCACATCATTCAGAGGAGCTTCAACAGTTGTAGGAGCTTCTCCGCGAACAGTCTGACGGTATTCACCATCGACATATTCAATGAGAATAGCTTTAGTCGTCGTCGAACCACAGTCAGTTGCAATGATTCTGGTAAGACGATCTTTGCTCATAATTTTCCTCCATTATTTACTTTATTTTTCTTTTTAAAAAACTTTTTTATTTTAGCCCAGATTTTTTTTCTTTTAATTCGTTCTAATCTTCTTTGTTCTTCATTAAACTGCTCATCAAGTTCATCTATTCGCTTGATAAGTAAGTGAATATTTTCATGGTCTGAGATTAAAGCAGCAAATTCTTCAAATTCATCACCTTTTAAGACTACACTTGCAAAAGGAGACAAAAAATACATTATCTGACTACCTATAAAATGTAAAGGTCTTAATGATTCTAAAAATAATAAAGCAGGAGCTCCCATTCTTCTTGAAGCAATAAATACGGCTACTTTATCAATCAATTCTAAGGCTCTTTCTTTTGAAATCTCAACTTGCATGTTTTTCGCTCACTTCCATATCTCCTGAGGCAATTGTTAAAACGAATACTTTTTTTGCACCATTTTCTTTTAATACCTTTGCAACTTCATTAGCAGTCGCACCTGTTGTAAATACATCATCGATAACTAAAAGTGTTTTACCTTTAATATCTTCAGGTTTTTTAACTTTAAAAACATCCTTTGGATTATTAATTCTGGAGTGAAATGATTGTAAAGCCTGACTAACTGTCGGATTCTTTTTTATTATAGAATTTGAAAGATCTTTTAAGTTATATTCTTTAGATATTATCTTTGTTATATATTCTGATTGATTAAAATTTCTCTCTCTTTTTTTTAAACTATACATGGGTACAGAAATTAATGCATCTACACAAAGCAGTTCTGATAGGTCAGTATTTAAACAATTAATGATTTTATCTGTAAAAAATTTACCAATTAGTTTTATCTCTTTGTATTTGAAATCATGAATTAATTCTCTTACAGTGTGATTATAATGAAAAATACTATATGCAACATCAAAATACTTTATACCGATTGCATCTTCACCTTTTAATCTCTCAGGTTTTCTTTGTAATTGCATTTGGCATTCGTTACAAAGACAAAGACTTTGCTTACTTATCCTTCTTTTACATGAATAACAGACAGCAGGTAAAAACAGATTATAAATTTTCATAGACCCATTTATTAATTGATTGAAATACACCTGCACCTCTTTGTGATGTAAGAATTTCTTCAGCAGCTCTTTCCGGATGAGGCATCATTCCTAAGACATTTCCTTGATGATTAATAATGCCTGCAATATTGTAAACTGACCCATTAGGATTTGTATCACTACTTATGTTGCCCTCTTTATCACAATATCTAAAGATTATCTGATTGTTGTTGATTAAACTGTTTAAACCGGCTTCATCAATAAAATAATTACCTTCTTTGTGAGCAATAGGTATATCCAAAATCTCATCATCATGGTATTCATTAGTAAAAGCTGTGTTGGTATTAACTACTTTAACGAATTGATGTTGACATATAAAATGTAAGGTATCATTCATTAAGAGTGTGCCCGGTAATAATCCGGATTCAGTTAAAATTTGAAAACCATTACAGATTCCGATAACTAAGCCGCCATTATTAGCGAATTCTATCACTGCTTTCATAATGTTAGAATATTTAGCAATAGCCCCACATCTTAGATAATCA
>CAZJNG010000100.1:0-7810 GCA_964547265.1 uncultured Candidatus Cloacimonadota bacterium
AAGGCGGATTAAAAAAAGGAATATCAAATTGTATCTCCTGAGATCTTTCAATCTCTTCTTGTGTTAAATGATACGGGAAATCCAATACCGCATCATGTTCAGTTTGTTCGCTGGAATTAATAATCTTAAATTCAGCAAACAATGAAAATATACTACATAGTATTAAAAAAAACATTAGGGTTATTTTTTTCATTATTACTCTCCTATAATCTTTGATAGTATAAATTTTTAATTTTCAGAATATAGTCAACTGTTTTTTTATTTTTTTGCAGGAAAAAGCTTAGCTAAACGAAATCATATAAAATCAGATATTATATTCTTGAGGCTTTTCCTTTACAAAGTAATGTAAGAGCATATAAACTCATACCTTAATTAGTAAACTTAATAAACAAAAACTTTTTCTTTTTAAAAAACTATCATAATTTTCTTGACTAATCATTGCCAAACAAAAATATTGTCTTTTAATAGTGATTTTTAAAAAGCTTTATTTATATTTTAAAAACATAGTAGTGATGTAAATTTAAAAAATACTTAGAAAAGGGAGTATAAGTCGATGAGACAAAATACGATGAGAACAGTAGCAATAGTTGTTTTTCTTTTGGTCACATTTTTTTACCTTTCTCCGCTGGTCATGCCAAAAGTTTATGACAAATCAACAGACACAGAAAAAATCAAAAAGCCTTTTTCTTTCTGGACAGAAAAAATGCTTAAATTAGGCCTAGACCTAAGAGGCGGTATGGAAATCAATCTCTATGTAGATTTAAGTGAAATTCATACAGATGCAGAAAGAAGAGATGCTGTGAAAGCTGCCGTAGAGGTTATTCAAAACCGTATTGACCAGTTTGGTGTTGCTGAACCTACAATACAAACAGTTGGGGATGATAAAATCGTGGTTCAATTACCGGGATTAACTGACTTTGCAAGAGCAAAAGAACTAATCGGTAAAACCGCACTTTTAGAATTTAAATTAGTTTCAACAGTTGACGAAACAAGAAGAGTGATTGAACAACTCGATGCTTGGTTAGCTCAAAACTACAAGAATTATCCTTTCTTAAATGAACTGGATGATAGCGAACATAAAAAAGATGAAATCTTTGCAACTGATACAGAAGATGAATCAAAGAATAAAGAATGGCATCAAGAGATAATGTCATATCTGGTTAATTCAGGCATTCAACAAATGTCTGTAAGCCATGAAAATAAGCCGCTTTTACGCCGGTTATTAAACGATGAAGCGTTTAAAAATGCAGCAGCAGAACGAGGATTCCAAGTTTTACCAAACAGAGAAAATGCAGCTAACCCAAGAGCTGACTTAGAAGTGTTTGTACTTTATCCTACAGCTTCTTTAACAGGTGCTTATTTAACTAATGCAGAAACTCGAATGGGCGGACAAGGTGATTTTGTTAGTGCTAACAGACCTTATGTCAGCTTAAAATTCAATCGCGAAGGCTCAAGGATGTTTGAAAGAGTAACAGCTCAAAACCTTAAGAGAAGACTTGCAATAGTTCTTGATGATATTGTATATGTTGCTCCTGTAATTCAAGACAGAATTCGCGGTGGCGAGGCTCAAATTACAGGCTCATTTACTTTAGAAGAATGTAACGACCTTGTAATCGTCTTAAAAGCAGGTAACCTTCCTGCCCCTGTAGAAATCGGTGAAGAAAGAATTGTCGGACCAAGTCTTGGAAGTGACAGTATCAAACAAGGTACAAAAGCCGCAATTATTGCAGTTATACTTGTAATGATTTTTATGTTAATTTTCTACAAGCTTTCAGGTATTATTTCTGTTTTTGCTTTAATTTTAAATATCGGATTTATATTTGCTGCATTAACATATTTCGAAGCAACCCTTACATTACCGGGTATTGCAGGTATAATCCTGACAATCGGTATGGCAGTTGATGCAAATGTGCTTATCTTTGAAAGAATCAAAGAAGAACTTAAAGCCGGCAAAACAGTTAGAAATGCAATTGATTCAGGGTTTGCCAGAGCAATAATAACTATTGTTGATGCAAACCTTACTACCTTAATCACAGCAGCAGTTTTATATCAGTTCGGTTCAGGTCCTGTTCGCGGTTTTGCTGTAACTTTGACAATCGGTATTTTAGCTTCAATGTTCACTGCAATCTTAGTTTCGCGTGCGATATTCGATACATTCATCGGCAACAAAAACCGTAGCAAGTTAAGCATTTAGGAGGAAACATGCAAATATTCGAAAACACAAACTATGATTTTATGGGCAAACGCAAAATATGTTATGTTATTTCTGCAATCATTATTGTAATTGGTTTAGTATCAGTGTTTATAAATGGCGGTTTAAAGTATAATATTGATTTCGAAGGTGGTCTTTCGTTAGAAATTGCACCACATCCGGTAAATAAAAATATTGATTATCTAAGTGTTGATCAAATTAGGGATGCTCTAGCCAGAAATAACATTCAAGATTTTGAAATTCAAGAATTTCCTGTAAGCAGATCATTTTTAATCAGAACTAAAGCAGTTGGCGGAATGGGTGATACCATAGTAGAAATAGTTAAGGCTGAATTCCCTGAACACACAAAAGGGGATAACCTGATCAGGATGCAAGAAGAAGTTGGACCAAGAGCAGGTGCTGATTTAAGAAGAAAAGCTGTTAATGCTGTTTTGATTTCTTTATTATTCATATTAGCTTATGTCTGGATAAGATTTAGGTTTACATGGGGCATCGCTGCTGCTTTAGCTTTATTCCATGATACGCTAATTACTCTAAGTATTCTTTCACTTGCAGGCAAAGAAATAGGTATGACTGTATTAGCGGCACTACTGACAATTGTTGGTTACTCAATCAATGATACAATAGTTGTCTTTGACCGAATCAGAGAAGATTTAAAAATTTACAGAAAAGAAGACGAGTATCATGTCTTCAACAGAAGTATTAACGAAGTTTTAGGTCGTACTGCTATTACCAGTTTTACAACTATACTTGCAAATCTTGCACTCCTAATCTTTGGGGGTCATGTAATCCACGACTTTGCATTTACACTATTAATCGGTGTCATTGTAGGTACTTATTCTTCAATTTTTGTGGCTACTGCATTCATTATGGATACTGTTATCGCAACTAGAAAAAAAAGTAAAGTTACCGTAAAAAAATAATTTTGGTTTTTAAAAGTATGCCAATAAGATTTTTTTATAAGCAGAACGAAATAAAGCAATATTTAGCTTGACAAAATCTCTTTTAATTTTTAATATATTATACAAAAGATAAAAGGAGGTATGATGAATAAAAACTATATATTTTTTATTATTTTCCTATTGTGTTTGACTGGGATAATAACTTCATGTGCAAACAATAAACCCGTAGTTCAAACTCCTGAATTCACATTAATTGTGATTGACAATCACTCAAACTCTGATGATTTAACCAATAACATAAACTTCAAATCTCAGCTAATTAAATCATTTGAAAGAATCAGTAAGAACCATTCGATAAGCGCAAACTTCATACATCTGTCAACAAACGGCAAAAAAGATAAGTTTACTCATCTTCACAAAAACATCAATGATGTACTTAAGAAGAAAATCAAGGTTTTATTTATTTTCAACTTTTCAGATGACATTAACAATGCAAGCATTGAAGTGTTGGAAATATTGAGTAATCAAAATCCTCAAACCTTGTTTATAAGTAATTTGGAATCTTCAGGTTTTTCCGATAATGTTATTACTTTAAATATTGATGTACGGGAAACAGGCTTAAACTTAGGCTATTTAAGTTCTTTTTACATATACAAGCAATTATCTAATGAGGTTTTACTATCAAGATCAAGAACTAACCCGGAAACACTAGTTGATGATATTTACAAACATCGAAAACTTGAATCAAACCAAAACAATTCAGATATTAAAATTGCTTTTTTTGCAGGACATAGTAATTCAGAACTTGATTGGTATAAGGCTTTCAAATATGGAGTAGAAGGGTTCAATCAAACATATTCAACTAAATATCAAGTAGATTTATATCAGCCTATGAAAGAGCAAAATCCTGAAAAAGTCAGAGAAATTGCTATTCAAGCTATTGATAACAACGCTAAATATTTTGTTTTTGCCAATTCTGAACACCTTAACATACTTCTTGATATTTGCAGAGAAAAGAGAATTAAAATCATAGGTACTGATTTGGATTTTTATTTTTACTTCCCGGTATATCAGGACTTAGTTATCATGTCAGGCATTAAAGATATCAACAAATTATTTGACTACATTTTCGAAACACTAGTTTCAGGAAATGATTTACCAAAAAAATTACAAGCAAATTTCTCTAATAATTTCGTTACAGTTTCAGAAATGCGAAGTTTTAACTTTGAGGTAACAGATAAAGTAAAAAATGAAATAAAAAAACTATCTCAATAAAAGGAGAAAACAATGGATTTAATATCTGTAGCCCTTAAGGGTGGATATTTAATGAGCATATTATTCGTAATTTCAGTAATAGCTGTTGCAATCTTTATCGAAAGATGGATTACAGCAAAAAAAGCATTAAAATTTGAACAGAAAACATTTTTTGAAATCTTAAAGTTGATTGACCAAAAACAAGCAGTTGAAGCTGCAAAAATATGCAAGCTTTCGAATATATCTGTCTGCAAAGTAATGGAACAAGGTTTGCAAAATGCCGAATCAGACACTTTATTAGCTCAGGAAACCATAGAACAATCTGCCAATCAGTTTATCAGAGGATTAGAAAAAAACATTAATACTATTTCGACTTTTGCTGCTGTTGCCCCGTTAATTGGTTTTCTTGGAACAGTAACCGGTATGATAAGAGTATTTTTTCAGATTCAACAATCAGAAGTTGGTGTTGATATTCAAATATTAGCCGGCGGAATCTGGGAGGCACTAATCACCACTGTGGGTGGTTTGATTGTCGGTATTATATGTATTGTTTTACATAATTTTCTGATAAATAAAATTGAAGCTGTAGCCTTTTTAGTAGAAGAAAAGATAAGTCAAGTTAGCCTACATCTCAGGAGAATTCAAAAATGAAAGTCTCTGTAAAAAAGAAAGCAATCACTTCAGTTGCATTAATTTCAATGACAGATGTGGTTTTTTTACTGCTTATCTTTTTATTGATAACATCTAACTTTATCAGCTTTACAGGTATAAAAATAGATGTCCCTACATCTCAAAATGCTCATGTTGAGATTACTCGCAATATTAATTTATCAATCAATGACAAAGAAGAAATTTTTCTTAATAATGTCTTAGTAAAAAAAGAAAATTTAATCATTGCTTTAAAAACAGAAATTGAGAAAAACCCTGAAGCTCCGGTCATGATTCAAGCAGATCAAAGTATTGCTTTACAAAAAGTGATTGAACTAATCGATGCTGCAAAAAGTGCCGGTTCTGCTAAGTTTTTTATTGCTGCACAACTAATTAAGGAAGTTTAATATTTGAAATGCTGACTAATTATAAAAGTTACCTGTTTTCTATTTTCATTCACACATTAATAATAATTTTTCTTTTCTTGGTGAAATTTCAAATCGAGGTTAATCATGTTCCTGAAATAATTGAAGTTATTGCACTCGAAACAATAGTTATACCCAAACCTCAACCTGCTAAACAAAATATATCGAGACCAACTCAATTAAAAAGACAAGATAGTCAAACGATATCCCAACCACAACTGGCACAAGCTCAACAAATTGAAGTACCGGAAGTTACCATTCCCGACTTTGAACCTGTTGATATCTCATCCTTACCGCAAAGAAGTTCAAGAAATATTCAAAGTGATCTATATAAAGCAAGTATTGATGACACCTTAATGCAAGCAAAAATAAATCATACCAAACTGACCGCAACAACATCATCAACCGATGCTCATGAAACATCTGGAACAAGTACAACAAGATTCAATCCTTCAAGCAGTCTTTTAGACATTGGACTTGAAGGCTTAGCCGAGTACATTAAAAATTCAAAAGGCAACTATTCAGGATACCAACTTGAAGGAGAAATAATTAATAGAACAATAGTTACAAAAGTACTACCTGACTTTCCTGATAATGTAAGAAAAAACGGAACTGTAACCATTCAATTTACTGTAGTTCAATCAGGAAGAGTAGAAAATATCATTATTGTAAAAAAAGCTGACCCTGAATTTGAATTGGCATCAAGAAATGCTCACGGGCAATGGTTATTTAATTCTGCAGACCAATCCCATACAGGGATTATTACTTTTCATTTCAGACTGGAGTAAAGATGTCTACTTCTCCAAACTATGATATTAAGTTCAACTCATTAAAAATTATGGGAATTTTAAATATAACTCAGGATTCTTTTAGTGATGGAAATAAATTTTTTAATAAGCAAACAGCGTTAAATCAAGCTTTAAAAATGATAGCTGACGGAGCAGACATAATTGATATTGGCGGTGAATCAACCCGACCCGGTGCATCGCCTATCAGCGATGAAGAAGAAATCGAACGAGTCATTCCAATCATTGAAAAACTCCGAAGTGATTCTGAAATTTTAATTTCTATTGATACTTACAAGCCTATGGTAGCCCTTGAAGCACTTAAAGCAGGTGCTAATATAGTGAATGATATAACTGCTCTCCGACACGAATCAGACTTAAAAATGACTGATGTACTATATCAGTTTCCGCTCAGTCGAATAATAATGATGCACATGCAAGGCACTCCTCAAACAATGCAAGACAACCCCGTTTATAAAGATGTGGTTGAAGATATTATTAGCTTTTTTTATGAAAGGATTAACTTTTGTCAATCCTACAAGATTGATTTAGATAGAATAATACTTGACCCGGGCATCGGATTTGGTAAAATATTTGAACATAATATAAAAATCATCAAAAACATTCATAGATTTCAAAACATATCTCCAAAATTTAAGCAAAGTTTTCCTGTCTTACTCGGAGCTTCAAGAAAAAGCTTTATTAATAATATATATGAATCAAAGGCTAATGAACGGTTAATCGGTAGTTTAGCCACAACTGTATCTGCATATTTAAACAATATACAAATCATAAGAGTCCATGATGTTAAAGAACATAAACAATTACTAAAATCATTGAAATGGATGTTATAATGAGTTTTTTAATACCGGGTTTTACAGATATACTGGATATATTGATTGTTACGGCTATTCTATACAGCATTATTATTGTTGTAAGAAAGGCAAGTGGAGTAGAATTTTTGATTGCCTTAGGAATGATAGCAACACTATACTTCCTTGCAGCATATTTCGATTTAAAAATGATAATGAGCATCTTAAACGGTTTACAGAATTTTTGGATGTTGGCACTCTTAATACTTTTTCAAGATGAAATCAAAAACGGACTTGCCCAATTTTCAAAAAATAAAAGTTTATTCTCTCTTCTCAGAACACCTGTAAAATTCTCTTTCACTCCTGTTTTAGAAGCAGTATCCACATTTTCAGATAAAAGGATTGGAGCTTTACTTGTTTTTGAAAAATCACAAAAACTTGATGATTATATCAGTTCAGGTGAAATAATTGATGCAAAATTATCTTCTAAACTTCTCATGACTATATTTAATACAGCTACACTTTTACATGATGGTGCAGTTGTTGTCAGAAACGATAAGATATATGCAACTAAAGTAGTTCTACCACTTTCAAAAAATGAAGAGTTCAATAGAATCTATGGAACGAGACACTTAGCTTCAATCGGTATTACAGAGCAAACAGATGCCTTTTGTGTTATTGTATCAGAACAAACAGGTAGAATCTCATTTACCAAAGACGGAGATATTGACCTTGACATTAGCATAGAAGAGCTATTGCAAAAACTGACAGA
>CAZJNG010000101.1:0-7801 GCA_964547265.1 uncultured Candidatus Cloacimonadota bacterium
CTCAGGATGACAAAATTTCCTTGAAATTTTGTTTACATTCATGAACCTTGCACAGGCTCTCAGTAAAAGTGGTTACCGGACAACTCGTCCGATTTTATTATCCTAGTTTATGGTTTTTCTATACATAGCAAGATGTGACATTCAACCGACCTCCAAGAGGCTTTTTCCCTCTTGGAGGTCCCTTGTTGGAGCAATGTAAGTCTATTGGAATAAAATCTGCAAATACATTATTTTGTTAGTTTTAAAGGAGGACCTATGAAAGGTAAATGTAAGTTTTTAGCTTTAACGATATTTTTAATTGTTTTAGCAAGTATTTTAACGGCAGCTCCGGTTTTTAATATTCCAAATCAGTTAGTACAACCTGATGGAACTGTTATTGATGTATTATTTTCAGGTGATGAATTTCACAACTGGGCACATACTGAAGAAGGTTATACAATGATTCAGGATGCAAGTTCAGGTTATTGGTGTTGGGCAGAAGAAAGGAATGGAGATTTGGTCTCTACCGGTTACTCTGTTCATTTAACAAATCCACAAATTCTAGGTATTTCTCCAAATCAAAATATTTCTGATGAAAGATATAAAGAGAAAAGACGATACTTTGATGATTCCATGAATCAACGATCAAGTAACACAAGAACACCATCTTTAGGAGTAGTGAATAATTTAGTTGTTTTTATAAGGTTCTTAGGAGAGTCAGAATTTAGTCGACCAATTGCTTATTATGATAATATGTTTAATGCTGAAGGAGAAAATGTTGATTCGATGCATCAATATTTTTGGGATGCATCTTATCAACAGTTTGAAGTTTATTCCCCGTTTTTTCCAGAACCTGATGGCACAACAATAGTATCATACGAATCCACTAATCCTCGTTCTTATTATCAACCATATAATGCAGTTTCTAATCCCAATGGATATAGTGGAGATACTCAGAGAAGACTACGAGAACATCAACTCTTAGCTGATGCAATTGAAGCCATTCATGATGAAGTTCCGGTTGATTTAGTTATTGATAGTGATAATGACAATTATGTTGACAATGTCTGTTTTGTTGTCAAAGGTAGTACAGGTAACTGGGCTGATCTTTTATGGCCTCATCGATGGGTCTTGTACAGTTTTAATGTTTATCTGCACGGTAAAAGAGTTTATGATTATAATTTTAATATAGAAAATCACATGAATTATAGTGGTGTAAGTGTATTGGCTCATGAGTTTACGCATTCTCTTGGAGCACCTGATTATTACAGATATGTTAATCAGGACTATAATCCGGTAGGTATGTGGGATTTAATGGCAAGTAATACAACTCCTGCTCAATCCTTATCAGCACATACTAAATTTAAATATACAAGTTGGATTGATTTTATTCCTGAAATAACCTATTCCGGCACTTATACATTGTTTCCAAATTCAGTAAGTCAATATAATCATGCCTATAAAATAGCTTCTCCAAACAGTAACACAGAGCATTTTATTATTGAATACAGAAGCACTCAAACAGGTCTTACTGACTCTGCTTTACCGGGTTCAGGATTATTGGTTTACAGAGTAAATACCTCTGCAGGAAATGGTAATGCTCAAGGTCCCCCTGACGAATTATATGTATATCGTCCGGGTGGTACAACCTCAGGTAACGGAACAATAGGCTCAGCCTTTTTGTCTGCAAATGTAGGCAGAACAGAAATAAATGATTTGTCTAATCCCAATGCCTTTTTGTCTAATGGCTTACCGGGAGGATTGAATATTTCACAAATTAGTGCAATTGGTGATTCTATGACATTTTATATTAACATTGACGGTGCAGACCCTGAGTATTATAATGAATCATTTAATAACCAAAATTTTGTCGGTTATGATTGGATAGTTAATCCTAATGCTCCTTGGACTATTACTGATGAACAATCTTATTTTGGTGATTATAGTGCAGTTTCTGCAACTATTGGACATAATCAAACTTCAAAACTTAAATTATCTTTACAGATAGACTCTGGTTTTATTCAGTTTTGGGTCAAAACCTCAACCCAAAATAATGGAGATTATTTAAGATTTTATATTAATGAACAACTTATGTCATCCTGGTCGGGTATTACCGGTTGGACATTCTACGCAATTCCTGTAAATGCAGGCACATATACACTAACTTGGTCTTATGAAAAAAATGGTTCAGGTATAGGCGGAGAGGATAAGGTTTGGATTGATGGAATAGGATTCCCTGAGATTACAGGTCATATCTTGTATGCTCCTGAAAATCTATCTTATAATTATAATGGAAATGATATTCAGCTTAATTGGCAAGCACCATATCAAACGACAATGGCAAATCCTCCAGTTTTGGAAGGTTATAATCTGTATCAAAATGGGGTTTTGTTTAACTCTGAATTAATAACAGATGAAAACTTTACTGTTTTTAATACATCCGGTGGAAACCTGCAATATACTGTTAATGCCGTGTATGATATAGGAGAATCAGCAAATTTACAACCTATTACTATCCCCTTACCTTTCGCAATTCCTCAGAATTTAACTGCAGAACTTGAAGATAATTCAGTTGTACTAAATTGGGAATATCCATACAATACATTATCTTTGTTAGGATTTAGAGTCTATAGAAATGATGTAAATATTACTCAAACACCTATAGCTCCCGATCAATTGTCTTATATAGATTCTAATGTAGTTGAAGGTCAAAATTATATCTATTATATAAGAGCGATTTATACTAATCCGACAGGAATATCTTTACCTTCAAATAATGTTGAATTACTTTATACCGGCATTGAAGAGATGATATCCCCTCAATATGTAACTAAACTTGGGAATAATTACCCAAATCCATTTAACCCTGAAACAGTTATAAACTTTTCATTAAAAACTGATACTAATGTAAAAATCAGTATTTTCAATGTTAAAGGTGAAATTGTAAAAACTCTTGTTAATGAAACATTGAAGAGAGGAAATCATCAGGTTGTTTGGGATGGTAAAAATAATTCAGGAAATATTTCCGGCTCAGGAATATATTTCTATAAAATGCAATCAGATAATTATCAAGCAACCAATAAAATGTTATTGATTAAATAAACCCCTAATAAACCTCCTAACCCTAAAAAGTAACCGAGTGTCCCTCCGCTCGGTTATTTTCTTGTTAAAATGGCATTAAATATGCTTTATATTATTGATTAAAATATATATTATGGAGGGCTTAATGAAAAGATCAATGCTTTTTTTAGTTTTTTTAGTACTAATAAGTATGTCTTTTGCTACAATTAATACTATTGTATTTCCTAATAATGCAAATGATGTTAAAGTCTCAAAGATGAGACAAGATGGTTTAAGACTTGACTGGTCTGTAAAAGAGTTAAACATTACAGAGAAAACAGATGATAAGGGTACTTTTACACATATTGCAATCGAAGGTTTTGTTGGTAATAATCAAGTTGGATTACCTGAATTACCATATATGGGTAGATTTATAACAGTTCCTTTGAATGCTGAACTATCTGTAAACTTAATTAACAGTAATTCTCAGACAATATCTTTAGAAGAGTATGGTATTAATAGTGTTATTTATCCTGCTCAACCTTCTTACAGTAAATGTACAGATATGAGCACAGTTGACTTTATATTTAATGAAGAATCTTATAAAGTTTCTAATTATGAAAGAAATTATGGACCATTTAATTTTGTTGAAGCAGGATTTTTAAGAGGACACAGAGTTTTTGAAGTTTCATATACTCCCGTTCAATACAATCCTGTTGAAAATTCAATCACAGTTTATGATATGCTAAGCGTAGAAATAGATTTTATTGGTTCTAATCATTCTTTGACCGACTATGAAAGAGCTCGTACCTGGTCACCTGATTTTGAATCAGTATATAAATACTTCTTTTTGAACTATGAAACACCTGCAAATCGTAGCGATTTAATAAGATATCCAACAAGTTACATTATAATTACTTATGCCGATTTCGTCAATGCTATGCAACCTTTTGCTGATTGGAAGAGAGAACAAGGCTATAATGTCATCATGGCAAGCACCGCTGATATAGGAAACACAACTACATCAATCAAAGCTTATTTACAAGGGTTATGGGATTCGGCAACTCCTGAAAACCCTGCTCCAAGTTATGTGTTATTTGTTGGTGATGTTGCTCAAATTCCTGCTTGGAATGCACAATCTTCACCTAGTGATCATATAACAGATTTAACCTATTTAAGGTTGCAAGGTACTGATTTCTTCCCGGAAATGTATTATGGAAGATTTTCAGCAAATAACATTAATGAGTTAACTCCACAAATAGAAAAAACTCTTATGTATCAAAAATATGAAATGCCGGACCCTACATATTTAGAAAGAGCTGTTTTAATTGCGGGAATTGATAGTAATTTTGGTACTTCTCATGCAAATGGACAAATTAATTATACTTCTAATCTATATTTTAATCCTGAAAATGGGTATCCGGATCCTCATATTTATCTTTATCCTGCATCCGGTTCAAATGCAAATAATATAATCAATGATGTAAGTCAAGGTGCGGGTTGGGTAAATTATACGGCTCATGGTTATGATCAAGAGTGGTCTAATCCTAATTTTGATAATTCAGATGTTTACTCTTTGCAAAATTACGGTATGTATCCTGTTGTGATTGGTAATTGTTGTTTAACCAATAAATTTCAGGTAAATCAATGTTTTGGAGAAGCATGGTTAAGAGCACCCGGTAAAGGCGGAGTAATCTATATTGGAGGAACCAACAGTACTTACTGGAATGAAGATTATTGGTGGGCAGTTGGTTATGTCACTCCTCCATCAAACGGTGCAGCAGTTAATTATGACCCTGCTAAACTTGGAATGTATGATATGTTATTCCATACACATAATGAAGTTTATGAAACTTGGAATGTTTCAACGGGAGCTATGATTTATGGTGGTAATATGGTAGTACAAGGAACTAATAGCAGTCTAAAAAATTATTACTGGGAAATCTATAGCATAATGGGTGACCCTTCACTTGTACCATATTTAAGTATTCCTGCTCAAAATATGGCTCAGTACCCTGCACAGATTTTACTTGGTCAAAATCAGATTAATATTACTAATGTAGCTCCATATTCTCGTATAGCTTTATCTTTTAACGGAGTTATTCATGGAACAGTTTTTTCAGATGATAGTGGTTCGGCAGTTTTAAGTTTTGAACCATTTACTACTCCCGGAGATGCTAAATTGGTAATTACCGCTCAAAAGTATATTCCAATTATAGAAGATATTCAAGTGATTCCAAGTGATGGTCCATACATTACATTTGAAAATGTAGTTAATAATACTACCGGTAGTACTTTTGTTGATTTTGCAAGTAATTCAAATTTAAGTATTACTGTAAATAATGTTGGTTCAGAACCTTTAAATAATGCTCAAGTAAGTTTAACTTCAAATACAAATTTAGTTGATATTGTTTCAGGAAACTTTTTAATTGAAAATATTCCTGCTGAAACTGTTTATCAAATAACAGATAATTTTGTAGTTGGTGTAAGTTCATCAGCTTTAGACGGACAAGTATTGAATCTTGTTTTAACTGTTACTTCAGGAACACATTCATGGGCTATGCCGGTCAATTTGATTGCTAATGCTTCCTCGTTGACTACATTGGATTTTGTTATTAACGATCAAAACGGAAATAATAACGGAAGATTGGATCCGGGTGAAGAAGTTGAGATTGTTGTAAGTTTTACAAATAACGGACATGCTCCTTCATTGGTTGGAAATGTGCTTTTAGCTTCGACAAATCCAATGGTTTCGATTGAAACTCAGAGTATAACATTACCTTCAATTCATCATCAACAATCAGGTTCTATGTCTTTTAATGTCACTATCGATGAAAATACTCCTAGCGGTGCATTAACAAGTTTGTCATATTTTATCAATCTTTCAAATCAAAATATCCAAACGAATTATACATTACCTGTAGGTTTAGTAGTGGAAGACTTTGAGTCTGGAGACTTTAATAACTTAGCATGGCAAAATAACAGTATCGTTCCATGGACAATTGACGGTAATAATGCATTTGAAGGTCAGTATTCTGCTCGTTCCGGAGCAATAACTCATAATCAAACTTCAATCTTACAGGTTCCTTATACACTTGAATCTACAGGAACAATTTCCTTTAGTTTAAAAACTTCAACTGAGCAAGTATATGATAAATTACAGTTTTATGTCAATAACTCTGTTCTTGGTGAATGGTCAGGTAATACCGACTGGACAACAGTTGAGTTTAATATTGCTGCAGGAACACATACATTTAAATGGGTATATAGAAAAGACGCAGCTAATTCTCAAGGACAAGATACAGTCTGGATAGATGAAATTATCTTCCCTTCTTCAGGTGGTGGGAATGTTAATTCTCCGATTGCAGGATTATCTGTTGATGAGATTGATATGGGACAAGTACCTGTAAATCAAGTTGTAACAGCAAGATTCAATATTATCAATCTTGGCAATCAAAATCTTAACGGCACAATTACAATGCCTGAAGGATTTTTCTTAGGAAGTGGTAATACTTTCAATGTCTTACCTTTTGCTAATAACGAATATACTATATCATTTGTTTCAGCACAAATCGGTAGTTTTAGTGGAGATATTGTTATAACCACAAATGATACCAATAATACTCAACTTGTACTGCCTGTGACTGTATATGCATATATCACCAATGAAGACGATAATGTATCAACTCCGATAGTGACTCAACTTAAAAGGAATTACCCGAACCCGTTTAATCCGGAAACTACAATCAGTTTTGATTTGAATCACAACACTTTTGTGAGTATTCAAATATATAATATTAAAGGGCAAAGAGTTAAGACATTAGTAAATGATGTTTTAAATAGAGGTAATCATTCTGTAGTTTGGAATGGTAAAGATGAAAATAATAGAAATGTATCTAGTGGTGTTTATTTTTATAAAATGACTACTGATAATTATTCAGCAATAAATAAAATGTTGTTAGTAAAATAAAATCATGAGGGAGAGTCTTGACTCTCCCTCTAATTAATTGGAGGACCTATGAGAAAAATGTTAGTTATAATCAGTTTATTAAGTGTTTTATTTGTTGCATGTTTAAATGCAGAAATAATACAAGTTACTGATAATACGAAAAATGCTGTAAGTGTTGAAGTTATTGAGAGTCAGACTGACTACTCAATTGTTGAAATTAATCTTAATTATTTTGTAAAGGATGCAATTCAACTTAACAATCAAGAACATCTGTTATTATATTTAAAATCCGAAGGTTTGTTAATGGATAAAGGTATGCCTTCTTTACCTGTAATTGGTAGAAGTTTGATGATACCTGCAACAGCAAAAATGAATGTCGAGATTTTAGATTTTGAGTTCAATGAGTTTGAAGGTCATGTTGTTCCTTCAAAAGGTCATATCTATAGAAATGTAAATCCTGCTGATGTGCCATTCGAATTTTCTGATATATACAAAAAAGACGCTTTTTATCCTGAAAATATAGTAAGTTTAGGCGATCCTTATATAATGAGAGAAATTAGAGGTATTAATTTTAAACTTACTCCTTTTAGTTATAATCCTGTACAAGGTATCATTAGATATTACAGTAAAGTAACATTAAAGATTTATGCAGATGGAACTGATACAAATAACGCACTTTACAGAAGTAGTAATAAGATAACAAAAGACTTTGTTTCTTTATATAGAAATCATTTTTTAAATTACGATGCTTATCAATCAAGATATGTTACTATCGAAGAACAAGGTTCAATATTAGTTATTAGTTATCCTTCT
>CAZJNG010000102.1:0-7786 GCA_964547265.1 uncultured Candidatus Cloacimonadota bacterium
CTTCTCCGGAAGGTTTAACTCCCGGTATATTGATAACTTCAGTCTCTACGGGAACAGTACTGTCACAAGAAGCTAATCCTATTAAAATTGCTACAATTAGTATAAAATATATAACTTTTCTTAGCATATAAATCTCCTATTTAAATTTTTGTATTATTGTATTACCTTATTCAAACAAATAATCTTTGTCAAGAGAAAATCTTTCGTATTAACAAAAATTGTCCAAATCGGAACTAAATCAAGCTAAAAATATCATTTTTCAGCATTGATTACATTTTGCAAAAATACTCAAATTCAACTGATTTTCAAAAAAAGAGTATCATTTTAGTACCAAAAGTTCAATATTATTATCCTCAAACGGCAAAGCATTAACCGACCTCCAAGAGGGAAAAAAGCATCTTGGAGGTCACTTAATGATTGCATGTAGCTATTTATTATAATGCAATAATTTACACTCATTACGATATAAATACAATGACAGAATTTCTTCGAAATTTTGTTTACATTCATGAACATTGAACAGCCTCTTTCAGAGCCTGTCTCAAAATGTCAAAAAATGGAACCCTGACGGCTCGTCAGGGCGTGTCATTGGAACCGAGACGGCTCGTCTCGGCATCAAAAAACCGGAACCCTGACGGCTGGGGTGAGCAAAACTTTAATAAAGGAATAATACTATTCTTCCCATAACTATTTAATTATTTAGAACTGCGTTTCTTTTTACTGATAAAGAATCACATAAATTACTATAACTCCATTCTTTAATCATACTACACTTACATGACTCTATTGCTTTTTTTATTTCACTGTCTTCCAAACTTGATGTTAAAGCTGATATTATTAATGCTAAATCAGTTATTCCATTCATAGGATTTTTACTTAGTTCATTTTTATATTTTCCAAACGTACTTTCGATTACATCTGATGTACATAATAATATCTTCGATTTCTTCTTAATTTGTTTAATATATTTCTTCAGATATTCTTTTAACATTAGATTAAACACTTTCTGTCCTTTTGTTTTATAGCTAGTCTTTATAATTTGTATGCACTGTTTTTTAGTAGAATAACTTAACCCATTATTCTTTAAAATAATTGAAACTTTTTTAACAATGTCAATAATCTGAATCATCTCTTCAATAAGCTCTCTTTTGTCTTTAATCCAGATTAATAACTCTTCTTCTTGTGGAGAAAGATTACCATTCTTAATGGCTTTGAGAACCTTATCTCCCCAAGCAGTTAAAAGCTCAAGATTCAGAAATCTTGACTTAGATCGTTGATTTGGAGGTATGATATGTGCATATTTACTACATTGATATTTCATTCTCATTTGACCCATTCGATATACAAGATCTTTAAATTCCGGGTTTTGTTTATACAGTTTTTCTAACATAATCGCTATTGCATGCGTAATATCATAAACATGCTCAATACTTGACAATTGTAATGCTTTTTTCAATGAAGAGTTTCCGTCTGTTGTCGCATATAACACTCCTCCTAATTTCTCCTTACAACTTTCAAGCTCTTTTGCAATTTCAACAGCTGTCCATGATGTACTTGATTTTATAATAATCGGCTCCATGTCCTGGATTTTTAGAGGACGTGTAAAATCAATCATACTTGCTCTTATGCCCAAAATCAAGAGCAACTTCTCTTGCCCAATACCGATACTTTCATCAATAACTAAAACCCAATCGTCTGCTTTTGGTTTAGGCTTATTTAAGCAATAATAACCAATTTTCTTTACCCATATTCTGCCTGTAGATTGGGATGGAGAGTTAATTTCTAAATTCATATACAAAAGGAAAAAATTTAAAATGACACTCATACTACGGAAACTAACCGATGTTAAGACTTTTGATTGTACAAAAATCTTAATTATTGTTACACTAAAATGAGATCCTTTTGGGTTCTCTTTTATTATATTTGTTCTATCTGATTCAGTTTTTTTTTAATCGATTCTATTTTGGTCAATAAATCTTTATTTTCTTTTTTTAATTCAGCAGATTTAATTCGCCAAGAATCTCTACTTAACGATAATTCTTTAATGCGTTTCTTTAATAATTTGTTCTCTTGTCTTCTTGTAATTGCACGTTCTTTCCAGTCATTATTTTTCATAATTTTCACTCCTATAAATTTGATGTATAATACTATAATAATATAACATATAATCAAAAAAAGAACGAATAATAATTAAAAAATTATTAAGTTTTACTCACCCCACCTGACGGCTCGTCAGGGCATTTTCTTGAGTATGATTAACAAACCTTAATTTCTTAATTTACAACAGATTATAATGTTTTTTATAATGACATGACCGGACGAGTCGTCCGGTTTCCATTACGGTTATATTTATACATTTTGGGACAGTCTCTAAAGCATAAGATTTTCATTCAAAATAAGTCACTTATTATTAAATTTGATTGATTTCCTTAATCATCGAACTATATCTATTTAAAAATTCACGAAATATTCAAAAAAATATTGACTAAAAAAATAGGTTTAAACATTATGTATTTAATATAAACGAGGTATTAATGGAATTTACAGATGTTATCTTTAATCGCTATAGTTGCAGAGATTATCAACGCACTGAAATCAATCAAGAGGTGTTGAATGAGATTCTCGAAGCAGGCAGGCAAGCACCGTCTGCTCAAAACAGACAACCATGGAGATATTTAGTTATAAGTGATAAGCAGATTATAAAAAAAATTGCTTTTCACAGCATAGTCGGTTCTATAAATTTTTTCATCAAAGATGCTCCGATAATTATCATTGCCTGTGCAGATACTAAGAAATCTCTGACTTTTAATAAACAGGAGTATTATCTGGTTGATGTTGCCATTTCCTTTCAACAGATGATGTTGACAGCCTTTAATCATGGCATCGGCACATGTTGGTTAGCTGCGTTTAATGAAAAAGGCTTAAAAGATTTGTTAAATATACCAAAACATATTAGGGTTGTTGGTTTAAGCCCCTTTGGATATCCAAAAGAAAAGAAAACTCTTTACAGCAAAGCGGTTAGTTTTTTTGCCAAATCAAAAAAGAGAAATGAACTTTCAGAAATTTGTTGCTATAATGAATGGAAGTTTTAAATTATTATTAAATAATTAGGAGGAATAATGATTAAATTAAACAGAGAATTTATCCATCTGCTGCCTAAGACAGACTTGCATGTTCATCTTGATGGCTCTTTAAGATACAAGACCTTATTTGACTTAGCAAAAAAACAAAATGTTGACCTGCCTGCTAAAACAGAAGAAGAACTAAAAAAGATCATATCATGCGTGGACACATGTACCAGTCTTGACCAGTATTTAAGAGGTTTTGCTATTACACTTTCTGTCTTGCAGGAGGAAGAAGCTTTATTTCAAACTGCTTACGAACTAGCCGAAGATGCAGCTTTAGAAAATATCAGATATATGGAAGTAAGATACTCTCCAATTTTACATACAAATAAAGGCATGAGATTGACTCAGATTTCAGATGCTGTCATAGAAGGCTTAAAAGAAGCAGAGAAAAAATATAACATCAGAACAGGTGTCATTATCTGTGGAATAAGAAACATGGATCCGGTTAATTCTTTGAGATTAGCAGAATTATCGGTAGCCTATAAAAACAGAGGTGTAATTGGTTTTGATTTAGCAGGTTCGGAATATAATAATCCTGCTATCCACCATAAAGAAGCCTTTGATTTAGCTTTGAAAAATAACTTAAACATTACAATTCATGCCGGAGAAGCTTATGGACCGGAAAGCATTTCTCAAGCTATGCATAATTGCGGTACTCACCGTATCGGGCATGGAACCAGACTTCTTGAAGATGGAGATTTGTTGAATTATGTTAATGACCATCGTATCCCTCTTGAGATGTGTGTTAAAAGTAATTACCATACAAAAGCTGTGAAGAGTATAAAAGTGCATCCGATAGCTTTTTATCTTGATTATGGACTCAGGGTGACCATGAATACAGACAACAGAATGATTTCTGATACTACCATGACAGATGAATTTATGCTGGCAATTAATGAGCTTAATTTATCCTATCAGGAAATAAAAAACATAATAATAAACGGTTATAAATCAGCTTTCATCCCCTATAAAGAAAGAGTTAAGCTCATAAATGAGGCACTAAACGAGATTGATGAGCTGGAAGAAAAAGTTCTCAACGAAAAAATAAAAATAGAAGAAAAAATATAAGTAAAGGAGCAATGATGCCTTACATTTCTAATACTGACAAAGAAAGAAAAGAAATGTTCGATGCCATTGGAGTAAAAAACTTCGATGAACTAATCGCCAACATTCCTGACAAATTCAAATTAAAAGATTATCTTAATCTTGATGAGCCCTTATCTGAGCTTGAAATCAGTAAAAAAGTATTCAATGTAGTAACAAAAAACACTTGTCTAAACCGTTCAAATGCCTTTTTAGGTGGAGGGGTTTATGACCATTTTATACCTGCTGCAGTAGATAGCATTATCAGCAGACCGGAATTTATGACCGCCTATACACCATATCAGGCAGAAGTTTCACAAGGTACTTTGCAAGCAATATATGAATATCAAACACTTATTTGCGAACTGACCGGTATGCAGATTTCTAATGCCGGCATGTATGACGGAGCAAGTGCTGCTGCTGAAGCAATTCTCATGGCTTCTCGTAAAAACAGATTAACTAAAGCGTTGATTTCAAAAACCTGCAATCCTGCTTATATTGAAGTAATCAAGACATATACCGAAGGTGTAGGAATTGAATTAGAATTTATACCTGCAAAAGACGGCATTACTGATATTGCTAAATTGGCTGAAATACTTGATGATAAAACAAGTTGTGTTTTGACTCAGTCTCCAAATTTCTTTGGTAATATTGAAGATAATTTTGAAATTGAAAAGATTGTCAGACAATCAAAAAAAGCTCTGTTTATCACTGCGGTTGACCCTATCTCTTTAGCAATCTTAAATGCTCCCTCCGAATACAATGCAGATATTGTTGTCGGTGAAGGTCAGGCTTTAGGTAATAAACCTTATTATGGTGGTCCGTTATTTGGTTTCCTGGCTTGCAAAATGGACTTATCTCGTATGATGCCGGGTAGAATCGTTGGACAAACTGTAGATGTTGACGGAAAAAGAGCTTATGCCTTAACCTTACAAGCTCGCGAACAGCATATCAGACGCGAAAAAGCAACCTCCAATATTTGTTCAAACCAAGCTTTATGCACCCTTGCAGGAACT
The DNA here is from genome assembly GCA_964547265.1 of uncultured Candidatus Cloacimonadota bacterium. GTDB lineage: Bacteria > Cloacimonadota > Cloacimonadia > Cloacimonadales > WRIO01 > JALNXV01. The sequence continues at coordinate 5,228 of CAZJNG010000102.1, forward strand.
GTTTATATGTGCTTAATGGGCAAAAAAGGCTTGCAGGAAGTAGCTGATCTTTCAATGTCTAAAGCTCATTACCTCGCAGAAGAAATTAACAAACTTGACGGTTTCTCACTTGCCTTTAATCAACCTTTCTTTAAAGAATTTGTTGTAAATACTCCTTGTGAGGCAGAAAAGATAATCAATCAGTTAAAAGAAAAGAATATTTTACCGGGAATTGATTTGAGTTGCTATGGCTATGACAAAAAATTATTAATTGCAGTAACTGAGAAAAAATCAAAAACAGAAATGGACACCCTAATTAACGCATTAAGAGAGGTGAAATAATGGCACAATTAATCTTTGAAAAATCTCGTACAGGCAGACAAGGTTATACCCTGCCTAAAAAAGATGTTAATGTTGATATTAATAAATGTATAGATAATAAGTATTTAAGAAAACAAGAACTTAATTTCCCTGAAGTAAGTGAACTTGATGTAATGAGACATTTTGTTGAGTTATCTCATATGAATCACTTTATTGAAAAAGGTTTTTATCCTCTTGGCTCATGCACTATGAAATACAACCCTAAATCACACGAAGCTTTAGTAAGACATCCTTGTTTAATGGATTTGCATCCAAACCAACCTCAAGAATCTGTTCAAGGTGCTTTAGAAATCATGTATGAATTACAAAAAGATTTGTCAGAAATTGCCGGTATGGCTCAAACTACACTACAACCGGTTGCAGGAGCTCAAGGCGAATTTACCGGGCTTAAAGTAATGAAAGCATATCATGATCATAAAGGCAATCATCATAAAAATGTGATTATCTTGCCTGATTCTGCTCATGGTACAAACCCGGCATCTGTTGCACTTGCCGGTATGAAAGTAGTGGAAATCAAATCTAATGACAAAGGAATGGTTGATTTAGAGGCTTTAAGAAAAGTTGTGGATGAAAACACAGCCGGCTTTATGCTTACTAATCCAAATACACTCGGACTTTTCGAAACTCAAATAGAAGCAATTGCAGAGATTATTCATTCAGTCGATGGCTTGATGTATATGGACGGAGCCAACTTTAATGCAATTTTAGGAATTGTACAACCGGGTAAAATCGGCTTTGATGTTTTACATTATAATATTCATAAGACACTTTCTACCCCTCATGGTGGCGGTGGACCGGGCTCCGGAGCTGTTGCTGTCAGAGAGGATTTAGTTAAATTCTTGCCAGCTCCATTAGTAAAGCTTAAAGATAATCAGTATTATTTAAGTTGCGAACATGAAGATACCTCTATTGGTAGAGTTCACTCTTATTTTGGTAATTTCGCTGTTAATGTCAGAGCCTATATTTATATCAAAATGCTTGGCGGTAAAGGACTAAGAGCTGTTTCTGAAAATGCTGTCATCAATGCTAACTACCTGATGAAAAAGCTGGAAAAGACTTACCTTGTGCCTCATAACCATACCTATTGTATGCATGAGTTCGTAGCAAGTGGCGACTGGCAAAAAGAAAAGTGCATTATCGAAAATGAAGATAAAACAAAATGCCAGATTAGAACTCTTGATATCGCAAAAAGACTTCTTGATAAAGGATTTCATGCTCCAACAATCTATTTCCCGCTGATTGTGCATGAAGCTATTATGATTGAGCCTACCGAAACAGAAAGCAAACAAACCCTTGATGAATTTATCACCGCTATGCTTGAAATAAATGACGAATGTATCAACAATCCTCAAATAGTTTTAAACGCTCCTACCAATACACCTGTTCGCAGAGTGGATGATGTTAAAGCTGTAAAAGAACTTAATGTCAGATATCAAAAATAACTAAAATATAAGACAAAGAGGCAGGCTTAGACCTGCCTCTTTTTGATGTAAAGGTAAATTTTTGACAGGAACCTGACAAATCTTTGCTTTTGTAATAAGCTTGGACTTGCCTCCGGATAACATTATCAAGGATTATGGCAGTGATAAGGTTTTAGTCTCTAGCAATCCTTAAAGGTTCTTGTTGATTGTCAAATATCTTTTACTTTAAAAATACAAACACTATCCATGTTATGAATAAAGTATTAATTACTTCACTATATCTATCTAATAAATAGAAACTTAGCAATTACTTAAATATCACCTAAAAAAAACTTGACAAAAAAACGGACAACATATAAATTAATGTAAATTAATATCAGATTTATTTATCCTTAACATTTTGAAAGTACTATAAAAAGAAAATATATAAAAGTAAAGGAGAAAACTATGAGACAAAAAATTATGCTTTTAGCATTGATGATGATAATTATTGGAGGATTGTGGGGGGAATACTCAGGAACAGGTACATTTACAAAAATCACTTCTCTTGAAGATTTGACAGATGGAGGTTATTATGTTTTTTATGGGATTAATACATCAAATAATGGAGCAATGACAAATACAATATCTAGTGGCAGGCTTGCGAACTCAAGTGTAACAATAACTAATGATAAAATCACCAATCCTTCAGTTTCAGTTGTCTGGAAAGTATCAGGAAATTCAGTAGACGGATATACTGTTTTTAACGAAGCTGTACAAAAATATGCAGAAATTACTA
>CAZJNG010000103.1:0-7770 GCA_964547265.1 uncultured Candidatus Cloacimonadota bacterium
AAAATTATTTAACAAATTATTCCACAAAAAAGTTGAAAATAACATTCCGAGTATCATAATCAAACCACCCATTGTTGGAGTACCCTGTTTCAATTTATGTGTTTCAGGAGCATATTCATTAATGGTTTCAACTGCTTTATTAAGTTTTAAAATTCTAATGATTTTTGGTCCTATAAAAAATGAGAATAACAATGAAGTAATAAAGGCAGCAACAGCTCTGAAAGTAATATATCTAAATACATTAAATAAAATATGATATTCAGATAGCGGATAAAATAAATGATAAAACATTATAAAAGTCCTTTCAATTTTTCTAATTTCAAACCATGAGAAGCTTTTATTAGATACAAACCTTTAAGAGGTAAAATCTTGTTTTCTGTATCAGACTCCAAAACTTTGATAAACTCATTTATGTTATGATATTGATAATCAGGCTTATAAAATTCTGAATCTTTCCCAATCCCGATAATTATTGTTTTTATATCAAGATTATCATTAGTTATTCGTTGTTTATTTTTTATGTCATTTAAAAGATTTCCTATTTCTTGATGGTATTCACGAGATTTTTCACCAAGTTCCAGCATATCACCAATAATGGCAATTCTATACTCATGCTCTCTAAGACTTGACCAAAATGAAATTGCAGCTTTCATTGAATAAGGATTTGCATTATAACAATCAAAAATGATCTCTCTCTGTCCTGATTTTAAAACTTCCATTCGATTATCCAAAAGTAAATCTTTATCAAGTCCTGCTTGGATTTGATGATTCTCTATATTAAACAATTTTGCTGCACAAATTGATATTAGATAATTTGTACAATAGTATGGAATCTTAGATTTTATCCGATAAATATCATTATTAACTTTAAGTATTGTTTCATTTTTGGGATTATCATCAAATACCACTTCACATTCAAATTTATCTGTAACCTTTTTCATAAGATATTGCATAGAATCATCATAGATATCCTCAGAAGTCTCAGGACTATCTCCTGAACAGAAACTGACATTTGACTTAATGCTGAAGGTAAAAATCTTTTTTGACGAAAATTCTTTCAAGAACCTGGCAAATTTTTTACTTGAAGGTATCAATGCTTTTTCTGTCACATGATTTAACATAGACATTTTTTCTTGCATGATTAATTCGACAGATTGCAAATATTCTAAGTGGGAAGGATTAACATTTATTATTATTCCCAAATGGGGTTTAATAATCTCAGCAAGTGCATTAATTTCTCCAAACTGATTAGTTCCTGTTTCGAAAATGGCACACTCATAATTAAAATCTAAGTTAAATATAATCTTTGGAATTCCTATACGATTATTCTCATTTTTATGTGTTTTAAATGTTTTAAATCTTTCAGAAAAAATATTAAACAAAATCTCTTTTGTCGTTGTTTTCCCGGTACTACCGGTTAAGGCAATTTTCTTTAAATTGAATAGCTGCAGATATTTTTGAGCAATCTTTCCATAGGCAGATATGCTGTCATCAACGAAAATTATTTGTTTTTTATTATTATACTCATTTGTAAGGTTTTTATTCTGCTCTTGAATCTGTTTTTGTTTATTGTTATTCACAATGCACCAGTTATTATTATTACAGTTCAACACTTCACTTACGAAATCAGCACCATCAAAGTTTTCACCATTAATTGCAATAAACAATGAGTTCAAGGTCTTATTAGTTGATTTTGTTCTTACTTGTCTTGAATCAGTTGAAATCATATTGAAAAGTCCTGTATTATCCTCAAAAAGGAAAGAATTATCAATATTAAGGTTAAATATTTTTTCTAGCATAAGTAAATCAATTGAGACTGCAAGTTCTTCTTTTTTTCGATATTTATTCGGACTGTCAATGACCTTATCTCGATAATCTAGAACTTTCATAACTTCTTCTTTATCATCAAAATGATATTTTACAGAACCAATCTCTTGATAAGTTTCATGCCCCTTTCCGGCGATGATAACTGTATCATCTTCATGAGCAAGCATGATTGCTGTTTTAATAGCTTCTCTTCTATCTCTTACGATAAAGAAAGGCTCTTGCCATGATACATTAGAAACGATATCTCTGATTATATCAGCTGGAGATTCAAGTCTGGGATTATCATTGGTAATAATTGTCAGATCTGCATTATGGACTGAAATTTTAGCCATTTGGGATCTTTTAGATTTATCTCTGTTTCCTCCACAACCCCACACGCATATAACTCTATTTTTAGTAAATTCTCTGGCTGCCTTTAAAATATTCTCCAAAGCATCAGGAGTATGAGCATAATCTATATAAATATTTGGGACTTTTACCTTTTTATTATAAATTATTTTTTCCATTCTACCGCTAGCAGATTGAATTTCAATTACCTTGCCGGTAATTGTATTAAAATTAGAATAAATTTTATTAATTTTTCCTTGATTAACTTCATTATTTTCAAATATATTGTCTTCACTATTTTGAATATATTTAAATAAGACAATCAATGCTGATGTCATATTTTGAATATTAAATTTTCCGGGCAAAGAAATGCTAATCCTATCAAACTTTGTTGCTAATATCTCATTTTTAAAGAATAAATTAAAACTAGATTTTGCTTCTGAAAGTTCAATATCAGATATATTCCAGTATTCGGCGTTTGAATCTTTTACCGGCATTTGACAAGCTGGACAGATTGAAAAACCGGCTTTATTGCTTGTAATTCGTTTAAATATTTTATGACCAAAAGGGTCGTCAATATTGACCACACTAAAACCATTATTATTTTGAACCATCTCAAACAAAGTTAATTTGGCATTACCATATTCAAGCATATTCCTATGAAAGTCAAGATGATCCTGGCTTAAATTTGTAAAAATCCCATATTTAAAATGAAGACCATAAACTCGATATAAAGCTAAAGCATGTGAAGAAACTTCCATAATAACTATTTTACATCCGGCTTTTATCATCTTTGAAAATATTTCATTTAACTCAACTATATCAGGTGTTGTCCTTTCTGAAGGATAAAAATCATCACCTATCTTATAACCAATAGTTCCAATCACACCTACTGTCTTAAAAACCGGTAATCTTGAATATTCGTATTGCTTTTTAAAAAGTTGCTCTAAAATATATGTAGTAGTTGTCTTACCATTAGTACCTGTTACGCCAATTAAATCAAATTTTGCGGTAGGGTCATCATACAAAACTTTTGCAATTACAGCAGTAGCTTTTCTTGATTCAGACACTTTAATTTGATTAATTGGCAAATCAAGAAAATCATTTACAATCAATAATTTAGCTCCTTTTTCAAATGCCTGAGGAGCATAACTGTGTCCATCAGTAATAAACCCTTTAATACAAACAAAAATATCACCGTCTTGTACAATTTTTGAATCAGTACAAATCTTACCGGCAATAATGGTATCTAAAATAATCTCCGGTTGTTCTTGTACATTTTGTATATCACTAATAAAGTCAATTAAAAGATTCTCTTTTTTTAAATTTTCAATTATTATACCAAGTGTTGATCTCATTGGGCTACCACCTTACATATTTGTTGATATTTGACGGGTTCTCCGGCTTTTATTGATTGATTTACAATATGACCATTTCCTTCGATAATCAAGTCTATCTTCAATGCTTTTGAAATTAAAATTGCTTTTCTCAAAGGCATTCCGTATAAATCCGGCATAACAGAAGGCTCAAGAACTGTATTTCGTTCTTTATTAAAATGTTCGATGTCTTCACTACAAACAATAGTAACTTCATTTTTTTTGCCAAACTTTACCCCATCATTAGGGAATTGTCTAACAACAAAAGCCTTAGGGCTTTTATTATATACTTGATATTTTATTTTATGTTTATCTAAAATCTTCTGAGCATCGCTTAATTTTAACCCAATTAAATTTGGCATTGAAACAATCTCTTGGTCATTAATCTTCAGACTAGGAATTACATTACAATCCGGCAAAGCTAAAATATCCTCTGCTATGCTTTTAAATGTAGGTACGGCAGAAGATGAACCGAATCTGTATCTATATTCAGGTTCATCATAAATAATAACCATAACGAACTGAGGATTTTCATAAGGGAAGAATCCTGCAAATGATGCAATATAATGATCTTTAGAATAGCCTGAACCTATTGATTTTTCTGAAGTTCCTGTCTTACCGGCAACCTTTATCTTATCAAATCTTGCTCCAACACCTGTTCCTCTTTCTACTACATCTAGCAGTAAACTATTATTTAAAGCGATTATGTCGGGTTTTGACAGGTTCCGTATTACTTGTTTTCTTGACTCAAAAACAGTTTTTCCGTTATAATCAACAATTTGTTTAACTATATTTGGCCTAAGAAGTTCTCCGCCATTAGCTAATACACAATAAGCATTTGCCAATTGCAGAGTATTAATTGCCATTTCCTGACCGAAAGAAACCGAATGTAAGGTAAAACTACTCCACTCATTTGGCTTTCTGAAAATCCCACTTGATTCATCAAATAAAACTACACCTGTTTTATGCCCAAAACCAAAACTGATATAATGATTATAAAGATTATTTATACCCATTTTTTCGGCAACCATGGCGATTCCGATATTACTCGACTTAGCAATAACATCTCTGAAAGATATTCTTCCTAAGTCGTGTGAATCTTTTATCACTCTTCTGTTATTTGAATATACAATAGGCCTACAATCAAACATATCTGTCGGTTTTACTAAATTATGTTCCAATGCATATAAAGAAACAAAGGGTTTTATTGTTGAGCCCGGTTCATAGATAAACTGTATTGGCATATTTTGAAAAGAACGAACAATATTATCATCAAATTTAAAATCATCTTTATTAATACCTGCCATTGCCAAAATATCACCATTCTGAGGATTCATAATGACGCCTATGGCATTTTTTGCAGAGTATCTTGTTAGTCCATTATTTAAATTATTCTCCAGTATCTGCTGTATTTCAGAATTTATTGTTAAAAAAACAGAAGACCCGTCAATGACAGGCTTTTCTAACAAATCAGGATATACCACCTTATCTTGTTTAGCATCATAAACTGCCTCTCGCCAACCGGCTTCTCCTCTTAAAAACTCATCATAAGTAGATTCTATACCTGACAAACCTTCCATTCTATATGTATATCTATTCTTTAAAGATGAATCGTCCTGAACATCAGTTACCACTCCTAACATTCTGCCGGCTAATCTTCCTTTAGTATATATTCTTTTCATGGAACTAAAAGCAGAACTCAACACAAATAATCTCTCTTTTTCTAATAAATTTTTTATTCTAATCAACTCGCTTTCAGTAATTTGATTTGAAATCATTATAGTATTTGTTTTACCGTGATTCAAACGAGTCAAAACTCTTGATTTCTGTAAGTTGGTATTTTGACTTATAATCTCAGCTATTTTATTATAATAACTGTCAATATTTAAATTATTTCTTTCTGCTAATTCTCTGGCCTTTCTTCTATCAATATCGATTTGGTAATACTTCATACTACTAACAATCAAAGCTCCGTTAGTATCATAAATATTACCTCTGCTTGGTATAATTAACTCTTTATGGGCATTATACCTTAATCGTGTATAGGCATAAAGGTTGAAAGGGTCAAATATTTGTATAATAAACAAATACACTAACCAAACAGTAGAAATAAAGAAAAATATCAATAAAATTGTTTTAAATCTGTAATTCATTATCTTAAGGTTATAGCTTCCATTGTTGGACTGACAAAATCAATTAGGCTATAAATAATATTCTGATTTTTTGTGTTTTCTTCATTGATTTCTTTTATTATACTTCCACTTAAAATTACATCCGGGTTCAATTGTTTCATTCCTAGCTTTTCAGAAGCATAAGCAATAATTCTCTCTCTTGTTTTAAGTCTTTGATTTGACTGTAAAAGAATTTTATTTTGATCATTTACGGCAGCAAAAACTTTAGCCAAATTCTCTTGCTTATTCTTTGACTTTGCGATAAAATACTGATTAACATTAATCGAAACCAAGTAAGAAACTAACATAATAGTTAATATTGCAATAGATTTTTTCATTTTTACTCCTCAATTAATCTGTTTAATGCTACTCTTTCTGCAACTCTTAATTTGGCACTTCGAGCATTACTGTTACGAATAACCTCTTCCTTTGTTGGCACCAAAGGTTTTTTAGTTATGATATTAATTCTTTTTTTTCTTTTACACATACAAACCGGAAGGTCGTTAGGACAAGTACAAACACCGGCTTGGTCAATAAAAAACTGTTTCACAATCCTATCTTCCAAACTATGCCATGATATTACTGCCAATCGACCATGCGGATTAAGCATTGAAATAGCATCTTTAAGTGTTTGATTTAATATATCCAATTCATTATTAACTTCAATTCGTAAAGCTTGAAATATTCTGGCTTTAGTCTTGCTTTTTAAAACAGGATGTTTTTCCGGATTAACTCTTTCTATTAAATCGGATAATTCTTTCGTTCTTTCAATTAATTGATGTTGTCGATATGAAATAATCTCTCTGGCAATTCTTTTCGAATATCGCTCTTCTCCATATTCAGAAAAAATCCTTACTAAGTCTTCAAAATCATACTCATTTATAATCTTGAAGGCTGTTATCTCAGAATTTTTATCCATCCTCATATCTAACTGACTGTCATATTGAAAACTAAATCCTCTCTCAGGTGTTGAAATTTGATAATTTGAAACTCCTATATCCATAAGGATTCCATCAACTTTATTAATTTTTTCCAGAGCAAGCCTGTTTCTGAAGTTCTTAAAATTTTCATTAAAAAATAATACCTGATTCTTAAAGCCTAACAATCTTATTTTTGCATATCTGATTGCATCAATGTCCTGATCAATACAATACAACTTTATATCCGGCACTTTTTTAAGGATCTCAAGACTATGACCACCTCCGCCAACTGTACAGTCAACATATATTCCGTTTGGTTTTAAGTTAAGATTATCAAGAACTTCTTTTACTAATACCGGAATATGATATGATTTCACTTGCATTTACCTATACCTGATAGTCCATTGAACTGTACTCTTTTTGATGTTGATCAAGTTTTGCTTTACGAATTGATTTGAATGTCTGAGGATTCCATAAAGAAATATATGAACCTTCACCTTTGATTACAACACTATCACTTATCCCTGTAATCTCTAATAACTCATCACTTATTCTAATTCTACCCGGACCCTCAAGCTGTTGTTCAGGGCAAGCAAAGTCAATGAGATTATTTAAGAGTTTTTTAGCTCTTTCATCGCCATTCTTCAACTTCTCTTTTAAAAGAGTCCAATTATCCAAAGGGTAAATTGCAATTGATTGATTGGCTCCAATCGTTGCAATAACTGTTTGTTTGGATGAGGTTGCAAATTTAGATTTGAAAACTGCGGGTATAATAACACGCATTTTGTTGACTGAGTTTTCGAAGGTTCCTAAAAACTCACCTGACATCCTCACCTCCTATTTGAGATATTTTGAGATTACTTGACATATTTTGAGATAATTTGATAAAAAGTCAAGTAAATTTTAGTTTTTTTTAAATTTTCTAACAGATTGCACTTATGCATCAGAAAAATGACATTTAAATATATACCTTCCATACTTTTATATACTCTTTCAATATTAATGAAAATCATGAAATAAATTTGACATATTTCTTGTTGTAATCAATATCTCAGAAAAAAAACTTGCTTAAATTTTCAAAAACTGTGTTTTTTAATATCGGCGAAATATATTGAGAAATCCCGAAAATGTCAAAAAATCTCAGTAATT
>CAZJNG010000104.1:0-7759 GCA_964547265.1 uncultured Candidatus Cloacimonadota bacterium
AAATGAGTTTTTTGTTGCAAAGATTATTAGGCTGTTAAGTTTGTCATTAATATTTATATTTTTTATTATAGCAGTAATTTCTTTTTACTTGATTCCCTTAGTTTTTTCTGAGAAGTTTAGACCTTCAATATATCCATTTTTACTCTTATTGCCTGGAGTAATCTTGTTTTGTTATTCTAAAATATTATCTTCATATTTTATTGCGAAAGATATGATTGAGGTGAACACATACTCTAGCATTTTAATAACTGCTGTGAATGTTACTTTTAATTTTTTGTTAATTCCCAAGTTTACAATTTATGGTGCAGCTATAGCAACAACTCTTGCGTATTTAACCGGAGCAGTATATCATTTAATTAAGTTTAGAATGTTATCAATGATATCTATCAAAAACTTATTAATTATAAAGCAAAGCGATCTTGATTTTATAAAACCAATAATATTAAAGTATAAAATAAAGCGGAGATAAAATGTCAAAGATATTAATGTTAGAAGATTGTGACTATATAAACAGTATTGTCAGGATAGGCAGTCAACATTATGGAAGAGAACTTGCCAAGGATGGTAATCAGGTTTTATGGATGACGCCACCTTATAATGAGTTGTATTTGTTAAAGGATAAAGAAGAGTATTTTATTAGAAAAACTGCTCATAAAAATAATTTTCAAGAAGTAGAAAAAAATTTAAGAGTGTACTGTCCTCATTCTTTAGTTATTGCCGGTCAGCAAAAACTGTTTAACACAAAATTGTTTCATAAGTTAAGTGTTGATTTATGTATTCCAAGTTTGAAGTCCAATCTAAAAAAACATGGTTTTAATGAGATGGATATATTGTTTATGGATAATATGCGATTGTATTATCTTAAAGATATGGTGAGATACAAAAAAATGTTCTATCGATGTAATGATGACAAAACATTGAGAGATTCAGCTTATAAGAATCATAATTATTTTGAAGATGATATAATAAGAAAATCTGATGTTGTGTTTGTTACTTCAATGGATTTGCTAGAGAAAAAGCAGAGCTTAAGAAAAGACTTAGTTTATTTACCTAATGGAGTGGAATTAGAAAACTTTATCAGAGATAGTTATAATCTGCCTGATGAGTTCAAAGATAATCAAAGAAAGAAATGTATTTTTGTTGGTGCTTTTGCTTCTTGGTTAGATGTTGAACTTGTTGAGTACAGTGCAAAGATATTAAGTGATATTGATTTTTATATTATTGGCCCGGTGATAACTGATGTTACATGTTTAAAAAAACTCAGCAATGTTAAGCTTTTAGGGAAAAGACCTTATACTCAAATTCCTGATTATTTATATCATAGCGATGTTGCGATTATCCCATTTAAGATTAATAGTTTTACAAATTCAATAACTCCTGTGAAGCTTTATGAGTATATGAGCTTAGGGTTAAATGTTGTAACTACAGATTTTAGAGAGATGCAATTTATAAATAGTCCGGCATATATTGCTAAACATAAAGATGATTTCTGTGAAAAAATCCTTTTATCTATACAGAATAAAGATGCAAATAAAGAAGTAAATGTTAAGTTTGCTAAAGAAAATACTTGGTCAAATAGGTATTTGACTATAAAAAAATATTTGTAGATTCTGAGTCTTGATGAAGAATGATTATATGGATTTCACTTGGATGGGCATGTAAAGGCATAAAGTTATAGAAACTGTCCTAAAATATCAAACAAACCTTTGTAGTTGGAACCTAGACTGCTTGTCTCGGCTGTCTTTTTGAACATAGTTCAGCAATCTTAATTTCATGATTTATAACAACTTAAAAAATTTACTTAGTTTATTAATCCTAAAATCAATATCATAAATGTAAAAAAAATTGCATATTTAGGATTAATATATAGTATATCTTATTAAAAAATACAATTAATTTGATACTTATAAAAATTAAATGCCGGAAACTGCATAATTTAACTGCAGAAAGTCAGAAGAGTTAATGCAGATATGGAGATACTGATTAATGAGATAATAAATTAAGGTAAAAGAATAAGATCTTTTGAGAATAATTCTTGTTTGAAACATTCTGTCTTTTAATAAGTTAGATACACTTGAGGTACCGGAGACCTCCAGGATGCTTTTTCCCTCTTGGAGGTCTCTTGTTTTTTGCTTGAAGGTTTTTGTTGTTTTATTTAAGGTAACTTACTTTTTATTAATCAGTTATCTGTTAAGAATATGTTGAAAGAGTAAGTTCATCAATATAAAATTAGATTTTTTATTATAATTTTTAAAATATTCCTTGACAGATAACCCTAAACTATTTTATAATATGTATATGAAAAAAATATTTATAGTGTGTATTATATGTATTCTCCTATTGAGTTGTAAGGAAAAGCTAACAGAAGCAGGTAGTAATGGAAACAGTGGCAAAATGTTTCTTTATGGGACAGTTGTGGAAACTGTTTATACAGATGATGTTTTATTTTCAGTTAAGGGTTTAGCTGAAGTTGTTTTAGTTATTGGTGCAGATACTTTAGCTGTAACTGACGAAACCGGTTTTTTCCGATTTGAGATTAAAAATGAGGGAATTTTTTCTGTATATGCTCATAAAGACGGTTACCTTTATGAATCAAAAAATATCAATATCCGAAAAGGAGAACAATTAGAGAGAGGTTTTTATTTACAACGAGATGATGAGATTAGTCATGGTTGGAATGCCTTTAATATGGGTGCAAGAATATCGATTGATTCAGAAGGACTTGCTTTGTATTCGTTAGGTTTAAGAGAGGCGTATGCCACAAAAAGTATAATTCTAGATAATCATAAATCTTATATATTTTCAGCAAGAGTTAAAAAGGATGTGATGACCGGAGAAATATCATTTGCTGTTCGACCACAGATAAGTGACTGTGAATGGGTTTATCAAACATGGATGCTCGATGGTTGGCGACATTGTGTTATAGAGTATGAATTAAATGATCTGACTGTAATTGACTCTGTCTTGGTATATCAAGGAGATGCAGTAACCGATACTGTTTATGTTTATCCCGATACTGTTACAGTTGTTTTGAAAATAGTAGTAGATGGCAATACTGATCATCCGGCAGGAAGTTTTACTGATATAAAAGTTATAGAGGAGGGGAAATGGATAACAATCAAGCCTTAGCTTGTTTAGTACAAGATAAAGAATTAGTGAACAGAATCAAGACTATGTTAAAAAAAAGTCATTATGATTTGAAGTTTTGCGTTTATAAAAAATTTGATGATCTGATGGATAAGATAGACGAAGATCAGATAAGTTTTATTTTTATTGATAAAGATATTGAAGGAGACGATTTTCGAGAGATATTACAAGCCTTAAAAATGGAGTTTCCTCATATTGTAAGAATACTTTTAGCAGAAACATGGTCTCAACAATTGGTTTTGATGACCAATGATATAGTGCATTTGATTTTGGAAAAGAAATATTTGGAAGAAAATCTTAACGATCTTTTCATTAAAGCTAATAAGCTCAAAGATTTATTACAAAATAAAGAACTGGTAAAAATCATTAATTCCTTTGATTCTTTACCTGTTTTGCAACCTTTATATATGGAATTATTACATAACATTCAAAAGTCTGACGCATCTTTAAAAAAGATTGGAGAACTTATAGAGGGAGATATTTCTTTAAGTACTAGAGTTTTACAAGTAGCTAATATGGCAGTCTTTTCTCATCTGGGGAGAATTTCATCTGTAAAGCAAGCTGTAGTTTTTTTAGGTTTAAATGTGTTACGAGCGTTGATTCTTTACATACAGGTATTTAGTTTTGATTCATCTACAAGTCATTTCTATAAGTATTTAAAGCAACTGGAAAAACATTGCCTAAAGGTTGCTGAAACTTCTAAAGCAATTGCAATAGATTATAAAGTTAATCGAATGATGCAAGACGATTGTTTTACTGCGGGCTTGTTACATGATATAGGTAAGCTTGTGATTTTAACTAAAATGGAAAATTGGAAACAGACAATTGAATATGCAAAAGAAAATGATATCCCTGTGTGGCAGGCAGAAAATGCTATTTTAGGAACATCTCATGCCGAAATAGGTGCATACTTGCTTGGAGTGTGGGGCTTTCCAACAGAAATTATTGATGCAGTTGCATATCATCATAAACCACGAAATAGTAACAAGAATTTTTATCTGCCTCTGACATTTGTTCATATCGCTGAGGCCATGATGCAAGAAGACAGTGTAATTGATGAGGAAACTTTTCACGAGTATCTGGATTTTGAATATCTTGATCAGCTAGATATTAGAGAAAAGACTTTTGAATTTTATAAAGTATATAATTCAATCGTTGATCCAAAGCCCGATGATGAGACAAGTTAAGGAATGTATTAGCTTTGTTATAGTCAGTAGGCGAATATTTGTCAACCCAATAATCTGTTAATAGGCTGTCTTAAAATGTTAAAAACTTTAAAAACCTGAACCCTGACGGCTCGTCAGGGCATACAATCAATAAAGGACTTCGTAAACTTTTAAGTTGTTCTAAATCATGAAATTAAGATTGCTGAACTATGTTCAAAAAGACAGCCGAGACGAGCCGTCTCGGTTCCAACTATAAAGGCTTTCTGCTATTTTTAGACAGCATCTTAATATCGTGGTATTTACATAACTAAAGTGTAATTTTTTATAACACTTATGTGAAATCGCTATCGTAATTTTAGCAAGCAATAATTATCTTAAATTTTTAAAAAAAGTAATTGACAATTATTATGATAATCATATACTAGGTTTATTATGGAAAAATATAATTTTTATGTATGGAGGTACTAAGTGAAGGAGAATTGTCATTTAATAATAAATACCGGAATTAAGTTGTTTGTTAGAATTTTATTTATGTTATTGATTTGTTTTTTGGTAGGATGTGATGGAGATAAAGATACTGATATTGATTATGATACTCCATATAATCTTGAAATTAGTTTAGTAGAAGAAGGCAGAATCAAGCTAAGTTGGAGTTATAGGTCAAGTTCTGCTGATGTGACATATATTATTGCCAGGAAAACAGGAGATGAAGAATGGAATGACTATTATAACCTCTCATCTAATAATAATAAAGAATTTTTTGACAATATTCCTACAAATTCTTATAATGTCTATAGTTATAAGGTTAAAGCAGAATTAACCACAAGTAATACAGATACCACTGTTCAACCAAAGTTTTCAGAGACAGTGTCATTTTTTCCTGAGATTACTAAGCCGACTAATCTTAATGTTGTACAAATATCTCAAGAGCAATTATTAGTTACATGGGATGACAATGTAGTAGGTGAAAGCGGATATAAAATAGACCGAAAGATTAATAATCAAAACTGGGTTTTAGCTTATTCAAGTTTAGCAAAAGATGCTACAGAGTTTTCTGACACAATAAATGAAAGTGTCAATACAATTGCTTACAGAGTTTATGCTTTTGTCTCTCAATCTAATAGTCCATCAAATGAAATTTCTTTTACTCCTACTTTGCATATGCCAAACAATTTGTCAGCTACACAGATTTCAGGTACACAAGTTAGTCTTGAATGGCAATATACAGGAGATAACCCTAACTCATTTGAAATACAAAGAAAAGTTGGAACTAACGACTGGAGCAATTTAAGGACAGTCTTAGGTAGTTTTAATGAATATGTTGATATCCCCTTATATGATTCAGCAACTCTATCATATAGAATTAGAGCTGTTAAAGATACTTCATTTTCTTCATATTCCAATGAAGCCAAATTGAATTTTAATCTTCAGGAAATTAGTTCAATTAACATAAATGACTCCGGTAATCAGATAGTTTTTCATAATTCTCATGTTTTTATTGCCAATAATTATTCCGGTGTTAAGATTTATAATGTTAGTAATCCTACAAATCCAAACCTTGTGTCTTCTTTTAATGTGAGTGGTAAAACAACAAGTGTTGCAGCTAGTAACAATCGCCTGTTTGTTATTAATGATTTTAATTTATTTCAAGTTTATGATATAAATAATCTATCTTCACCTGATAAATTACATGAAATCGAATTGCCGGGTGAAGGTAATAATGTTGTTTTAGCTATTGTAAATCAACAAAACTATGCCTTAGTTGCATCCGGTACTGCCGGACTGATTATAGTTGCACTTAACCATCAAGACTTTAATTATCCAATTCCAATAAAAATAATAAATACATTAGGTAATTGTGTAAACTTACATTTTCAAGACAATAGAGTTTATATAGCCGATGACCAAAACGGAGTTTTAGTATATGATATTTCTGATATAGAAAACGAATATCCGGTTAGACATTTGACAAATATTGGTAATGCAAATTCTATTTATATAAGAAATGATTTTTTATATGTGACGCTAAGTAACAATGGTTTTTCAGTTTATAATAAAAATACTTTTGCCTCTATTTCTCAAATAGATACTCAAGGCTTTGCAAGTTCAATCTTCGTAGAGAATAATAATATTTATTTAGCTGATAAACATAACGGATTCTTGATTTATTCAGCTTCTAACCCCTTAACTGTTTTTTCCCTAAGTCATTTAGATTTTGAAGAAAATGTGTTAGATGTATTTGTAAGAAACAGATATGCCTACATAAGCACAGATAATAGTTTTAAAATTATACAGATTAGACCATAGGAGATTTTTATGAAAAAAATTTTATTAATATCATTACTGATAATAACTGCTTTAGTTAGCTTGTTGACAAACCTAAATGCTCAGACTAATGTAGTGATAGCAAATGTGTCCGTTAGCCCTATACCATTTTCTCCTGATAATGACGGGCAAAGGGATGAAACAACGATTAGTTTTTATTTACACTATACAGAGAATATTGTTGATCCTAAGATTGATATAGTGATATTTCAAGATGATGATATAGATAATGTTGTGAAAAATGTAACAGGAATAATTCCTTTACCCGGATTGAATAATTTCGTATGGGCAGGAAGAGATAACAACAATATGATTGTTCCTGATGGCAGATATGGATTAGCTATTTTATTTAAAGATGAAAACGAGAATGTTTTACAAAATTATATTTTAAATAATGGAATTATTGTTCATACCGGATATCCTGAAATTGAAATTATATCATCAAGTCCAAACCCATTTTCTCCAAATGATGACGGATATCAGGATGTTCACTCTGTGAAGTTTAAAGTTAAAAATACTCTTATTACTTATATAGGTTTGATAAAATTTGATTTTTCAGACTCTACAATAACCTATGAAGACGGTCCTCATTCCTTACCTACAGACGGAGCGTACCTTTTTGTAAATAGACCTATGACAAAAATATCAGATGGTAGTGTTACAATTCCTGCAAATATGATATATGACTTAACCTTAGAAGGTTTCGAAACAGAGATTCGCAGAGGCAGAAGCTTGTATAAACTTGGTGAAAATTATCAACGAGTTTTTTCTGTCAGTGCAGGTAATGTAGGTTTTAATTTTTCACCTGATGCAATAGAAAATTATGATAATGGTGTTGATTATCTTGCTGTTTATGGTGTTTCAAGTAATCTATCTTTTAATATTTCTAATGATGATGGTTCTATACTTTCTTTGAATGATTTGTACCCCCAATATTATGGATCATTTAGAGAAAATGTAAATGACCATTCAGATGTATTATATTCAACAGAGAGACTTTATCCCTTAAATGTTGGAAAAAACTCAGGACAATTTCCAGGCATGGAAATGGATGACGGAAGGTATATCTATCGTATAATAGTTTCCAATGAGGTAGAAACAGGTACTCAGGCAAGTGGTGA
>CAZJNG010000105.1:0-7709 GCA_964547265.1 uncultured Candidatus Cloacimonadota bacterium
TAAAATAAAAATTTTTTTTTTTTTTTAGTTTAGCACAAAAAATTAGCTTCTGTGTCTCAAAAAACAATATTATGTCCTCCTATATATTATAGAGGCTGTGTAATAATTACTGTTGTGCAAACACCCTTGTTTGTACCTAAAACTATAAATCATTTACATTCAATATTTTAGAAGACAACAAGCAAGGATTGAAACTTAATCTGTGTAAATCCGCTTAATCCGTGTTGATCTTCTTACTCATAATCCATTAAATCAAAGATTAAAACTAATCTTATGGTTGCTAATTTTAGTTTGTTTTATATACTCTTTTAAAGATTTACTAGCATTAAAGCATAAAGATTATAACAGTTTTCTGTTTGATTCAAAAAAGGATAAAACTATGACACAGAAATTTAGCTATTATCGTATTTCACATATTATAAAACTAATATTTCTGAAAATTAAGGGAAGAAAAATGAAAACCATACAAACGAAAAGTTGAAAGTAAGAATCAAATGAGCTTATTTGATTTCATTGAACAAGTTTGTTAAAAAAACTCGGGGTATGCATGGAAATCATTATTATTTACTTGACAATTAAAAGACTGTTACTTTTTATTGAAACTACAAATTTTAACGGAGTGTTTATGTCACATATTTGTGCTAATTGTCACCAAAGAGGAACCGGATGCTGCTCACTCAGACAAGATAACAATCAAGGCTATATCGGAATCACTACTGAAGATATTAAAAGAATAAAAGAACATTTGAATATAAATCAAGAAGATTTTATAGTTGAAGAGTTTAAAAGCGATGAAGAAATCAAAACACTTATTAAATATATACACCCAATATTTGAAAAACTTTATGCTAATAATAGATGCTTCAGACTTAAAACTATTGATAATCACTGTGTATTTTTAGAAAAAATTGGTAATAATCAATATGGAGCATGTGTTTTACCGGAAGAAATTAAACCTCTGTATTGTAGGATTTATCCTTTTTGGATGACTCCGGACAATAATTATATTTCTATCCTTACTTCAAACGAATGCCTGGCTCAAAGAGAATCTTCACTTAGTTGGAACATTGTAAATAAATATTTTAACTATACAGAAATATATGTTAAAAATCTCTTTAATCAAATAGTTAAAGAATTTAATGCTCATGCTGAAACTGTTAAGTATTTACATAAAACAGAATTAAAAAACAATGATGTAGTTTTTAATTTTAGAAAGATTGTACCTACTGATTTACCTCGTATTAAAGAGATGTGTAAAGATATCTGGGATGGTGAAGACTATATGCCACATGTAGCAGAAAAATGGATTAAAGATAAATCAGGTGAGTTTACAGGTATTGAAATCAACAAAAAGATTTATGGACTATGCAAACTAAGCTTTCAAGTTCCTGAAATTGCATGGATTGAAGGACTCAGAGCCGATCCTTATTGTCCATATAAAGGTTTTGCCAATGCTTTTTATCAATACTATATTAACCTAATAAAAGAAAAATATCCAAAAGTTGAAATGATTGAACTAGCAAGCTATTTCGAAAATCAGGCATCAAACAAAATTGCTTTTAAATATGGCTTTGAACTTGAATCTAAAGCATCGTTTAAATTTATAAATCTATGTAATGTAATACCTGATTTTGAACATAAAGAACTAAATGTAAAAGAATTACAAAATATTAACATGACATCAAACTTACTACTTAATAGTGATTTTAGAGTTTCAGACAGGTTGTTTATTGGTTGGACAGGGATTCCTGTTATGAGTAAATATCATAATTACTTAAAAAGCACGATTGAAAAGAAGATTATTCATTACATTTTCAAAGAAGAAGATATAGAAATACAAATTTGTGTTAATTATGATTCTTTTAAAAAAGAAACAAATATTATTTGTGTATCCTTTAACATGCCTTTAGATAATCAAAGTATATATTTTTTTAACAAGGCTATTAGATTTATCATTAAGAATGCTCTTGAAAAAGATATGCTAATAATCCAAACTATTATACCTTTAACTAATCCGCTCTTACCATTTATCAAGGAAACATTGTTTGATACATATACTCAAGATGATGATTTTTATCTTTACAGAAAAAAATTGTAGAGACGTTCCTTCGGAATGTCTCTACAATGTAGAGTCTCTACTTTTATTAATTACTTATTCCATAAAGGACTATCAGGAAATTTCTCTCGCATTTCAGTTTCAAGACTTTTAGCTCTTCTATCTTTATTTGCTCTAAGTATATTTAGATACATAAAGTATACTTCTTCAATAGTGTATTCATCTTCATCTTTTTCATCAATAGCCTGATACTCAAAACCCTTTTCAATAATTCTTTTAGCATCTTTAAATTTTTTCTGAGCATAATAAACATCAGCTAACATAAGATAGGCATCATAATGACCTTCTCTTGTTTCAATTGATTTCGCTAAAGCTCTTTCTGCATTTTTAAAATCTTTCTTCATAAAATACGCTTCACCTTTATGACGCCAAGCACATGACCATTCAGGAAGGTCTGCAGTAACGATCTTGTAAATCTCTAGAGATTCATCATACTTTCCGTTACCCAATAAAAGATTTGCTATCTGAAACTTCATTTGTGTACTAACATGATCAACATTAGCAACTAGAGTCCTTAACTGTCTTTCATACTCCGCCTTATGTAAAAAACTTAAATATAAATATGATACATAAGGGGACATGGTAGTATCTCGTTCTGCAGTTATATTTAAAAAATTGTAAGCTTTTGTAAATGTTTCAAAACTAGGGTCACTATTGTATTCAAGGTATAAATCTCTAATACTTACTGAAGCACACAAGTTTAAACTAACAACAACCAAGAGTATAAATATAAGTTTCTTCATTGATATCTCCATACTATACAGAAACAACTTTGGTAACAAAAGGAATTTCTTCCTTTAAAACTCTTTCAATGCCATTTTTTAAAGTCAAAGTAGCCATTGGACAACTACCACAAGCACCTTTAAGTCTTACTTCAACAGTTCCGTCTTCAAGTACATTAATAAGCTCGACATCTCCACCATCAGCCTGTAAAGCAGGACGAACTTTATTGATTACTTCTTGAATTTTTTCTTTCATTTTATGCCTCCGATATTTTTTTTTACAACATTATTTTTGTCTGGAATTTTGTAAAGTACTTTATTTAAAGATATTTAAAACCGGCTTTATTTACTTTTAAAATAAAGCCGATAATAAGTTTATTAATTTGCTTCAGGTAAAAATTCCATTCTCATCTGCATAGGATGATTTTGAATTTCATCAACTAATTTCAAGTGTTTTTCTGTTTCATTAATAAGAAAATCAGGAACTTCATTCTTAATTGCCATTTTAATTAAGCCAAAATCAAGATTATCTTCCATAATAAATTCAAGGAAATTCTTTCTTTGAGGGTAATAACTTATTGAATAATTATCTTCAAACACCATTTGAGCAGCTTTATTAACAGCATCTGTTAAAGTACCTATCTCATCAATTAATTTATAATCTAATGCTTTTCGTGCAGACCAAACCTGACCTTGAGCTATCTTATCAACACTTTTGTAAGGTATGTTTCTTCCTTCAGAGACTCTGGTTAAGAATTCATGATAGATATCATTAATTCCAAGCTGTAATGATTTCTCAAAATCTCTGTTATATCCATTCCACATATCATAACTTTTCAAAAACTTGCCATGTCCAACCGTCTCAGTATTTATACCAATCTTTTTTGAAGTATTTTTTAAGTCAGGAATCATTCCTATTACGCCAATTGAACCGGTAATAGTATAAGGGTCTGCATAAATATAATTAGCATTAGCAGAAATATAATAACCACCGGAAGCGGCAACATCACCCATTGAGATAATCACAGGTTTCTTTTCTTTAAGTTGAGAAATTTTATTTAAAATAATTTCAGATTCTAAAGCTGAACCACCCGGACTATTTACTCTAAACACAACTGCTTTTATAGAATTATCCTTTTCTATCTCATTAAAAATCTTAAGATACTGAGCAGAAGAAATATTCATTTCATTAAAATTAGCCTTAGCTGAGGTAATATTTCCTAAAGCATACACCACCGCTATTTTATTTGCTTTCATCTTTTCAGGAGCAGGATTATACTTAGAAAATTTAACAAGTTGTTTTTCATCAATCCCTACTTCCTTTAAGAAGCTATCAAAAAACTTCATATCACTAATAATATTTGTCTCTTTACTTTTTTCCTGATTTATAAAATATGATTCTCTTTCTTCAAACAAGAACTTAACTGCTTTTTCAGAAATGTCATAACCATTTGACAAATCAGATATTAACTGAGTGTATAAGTCACTGTAAATTAAGCTGATATTTTCTTTAAACTCTCGGGACATATTACTACGAGAAAAGCTCTCACCTGCAGCCTTATAATCACCGGCTCTTACAATATGAACTTCAATGCCGAGCTTGGACAACATATCTTTGTAAAAAGCGAAATTGCCACCTACACCATGCAAAAGAAAACCTGCAGAAGCAGATGGATTCATAAAGACTTTATCAGCTGCACTCAAGATAAAAATATCTTTCTGAGCTGCCATATCTACGAACCCATAAACTTTTTTTCCTGATGACCTGAAATCATCCAAAGCATGCCTGATTTCATTTGCGGTTGCGTATCCACAAGCAATAAACTCCGGCCTGAGTACAATTGAATTAATATTATCATCAGTTTTAGCGTTTTTAATTTTACGAATTATATCATGAGCTGAAGTTGGCACAAACTGAAACCGTGAATCACTTATTGTAGTGTATTCACTTATCGCTCCGGATATTTTTAAATACAAAACTGAATTTTCTGCTACCTTTGTAACTTGAGTTTTTTTAGACATCTTAACTAGACTATTTACTGATAATATAATCAATAAAATCAATAATAGAACAGATGTAAGACATCCTAAAAAATACCATTTTGCTCTCATTTCTCCTCCTTTGGATTAATATTTAATTCTTTCAATTTTCTTGATAAGTTTGATTGCTGCAAACCTAACTGTGTTGCAGTTTTAGAAATACAATAATCAAACAATTTTAATTGAGTATTTAGGTATCTGTATTCAAAATCATTTTTTTTCTCATTAAATGATTTAGTTTCACTCCAAAAATCATCTATAACAGGATTATTTTCAATACTATGGTGTGGTATTAAATCTTGTTTATCAATAACTGAAGAGTCAATAAGAATATAAAGTCTCTCGATTAAATTTTTTAACTCTCTAACATTACCGGGAAACTTCCAGTGTTGTAAATAATTTAAAGCTTCAGGAGTAAATTTCTTTAAAGAGATGTTCAAGTCCGAAGAAAACTTATTTGAAAAGTAATCCACAAGTATGGGTATGTCATTTTTCCTTTCTCGTAAAGGAGGACAAATAACCGGTACAACATTTAATCGATAAAACAAATCTTCTCTGAAACGACCATCTGTTACCATCTCTTCTAAGTTTTTATGTGTTGCTGCTATAATTCTGGTATCTACTTTTATAGTATTATTCGACCCTACTCTTTGTAATTCTCCTTCTTGTAAAACTCTTAATATTTTTGCTTGAGCAGATAAACTCATATCGCCTATTTCATCTAAGAATAGCGTACCTCCGTCTGCTAATTCTATCTTGCCTTTTTTTGACTTAACCGCTCCGGTAAAAGCACCTTTTTCATGACCAAACAACTCACTTTCTACAAGTTCAGAAGGTATAGCCGCTGAATTAAATTTAATAAACGGTTGTTCTTTCCTATTGCTTGTATGATGTAAAGCATAAGCAAATAATTCCTTACCTGTTCCTGATTCACCTCTGATAAGGACTCGGGAATTTGTTTTAGCTAACTTTTTTATCAGTTCAAGAGTATGTTGTAATGCCTCACTTTTCCCGATAATCTTATAATGTTCAGCGAAATCTGTTTTAAGCCTTTGGTAATCATTTCTGAGTTTATAAAAATCAAGTGCATTTAAAACTGTTAATTTAACTCTTGTTAGATTTAGAGGTTTTTCAAGGAAATCAAAGGCACCTGATTTCATTGCTTGAACAGCCTCTCTTATTCCGCTATGCCCTGAAATCATTATAATAGGAATGTCTATTTTTTTCTCTTTTAAATCATTTAAAAAATCCAGTCCATTTTCCTCCTTGAGTTTGACATCAAGTATTATCAATTCAGGTTCAAAATCGTCAATTATATCATAAGCTTCTTTACAAGTATTGACCCATTTCGTTACATATCCTTCATCCTCGAGTATATTTTTTAGGCTTATGCATATATTTTTTTCATCATCAATTATCAGTATTTTCACAGACATCCTCCATAATCAGCTCAAACTCTGTTCCTTCATTTAGTTGAGATTTAACGCGAATAATACATTGATTAGCATCGCATAATTTTTTAACTAAAGCCAGACCAAGCCCGGTACCTTTGCTCTTTTTAGTGAAATAAGGTTCAAAAATTCTATTTAAATCATCTTTTGCAATCCCGGTGCCTTGATCTCTAATCTTTAAGACAATGTAGGAATGTACCTTTTTCAAGCTAATAAAAATCTTTGCGTCAGGCAGTGATGATTCTATAGCATTTTGAAAAATATTAGTAATAACCTGATAAAAATGTGTATTATCATATTTAATTCTAAAGTTTTCTTCAAAATCAGTTTCTATACAATATTTTTGTTGATAAGGCTTAATTATTTCATTAATAGCATGAGCGGGATCGAAGACAGTTTTCTTGGGTAGAATGTCTTTAGCAAAAGTTGAAAATGAAGTTACTAAATTCTGTAAATTATTAATTTCTTGATAGACTAATTGTAGAGATTCAGGAAAAATTTCTTCTAATTTCTGTTTATCTGAATAAAATTTCTCTTCGAGTCTTTGCATTGTCAACAATATTGGTGTTAAAGGGTTTTTTATTTCATGTGTCAGGATTCTAGACAAGTCTTTCCAAATAAATTGTTTTTGTGCGATAAGAAGTTTTTGCTGTGTATTATCCAGTTCTTTTGACATTTCGTTAAATGAATTTATTAAATTTCTCACTTCTTTAATTCCTGAGGGCTTAATAAATACATTGAAATCACCGTTTTTAATGAGTTCAGAGGCTTTTTGCAGTTCTTGAAGTGGTTGAGACAATTTAGTAATAACCAAGATAAAAACAATAACAGAAACAAGAAACAAGGTAAAAAACATTAATGAAGAATATAATTTTGCTTCATTTTGAATCAGCTTTATACCGGCAAGTGTTTGAGCAATGTTAGTTTTCATGGTAGAAACCATGAGACTATCCTGTTGAGTTTTCAAGACTAAATCTTTAAAAATTTCCTCACTATTTCTTAAATGAGAAAAGGCAACAGTAACTTCATCTTGTTTTTTAGAATAATAATTATTTAAAATTGTTAAACTTGAAGCAAAGATTACAATAAAAATAATTATAACAAAGGCACTAAAGCCTATTCTTCTTTTCATTTAAACTCCTGTAAACACGATTCTTTGTGAAATCTCAGGTGATTTCATTTTCCATAAGAGCATTAAGTCAACTTCTTTTTTTATAGAAGGTATATATAATTTTGGCAGAGATGCTTTTAAGTGAAAATCTACTTCATTGTGATCTGCTAAATCAGTATTAAACTCAATCTTTACATCAGAAATGATTTCAATTAAATAATCAAAGTCATCAGTATTTATAGAATAGTTTTGGTTACCGAAAACGACTT
>CAZJNG010000106.1:0-7644 GCA_964547265.1 uncultured Candidatus Cloacimonadota bacterium
ATACTTCCCATTAGTGCAGAGCAAGTAAAAATCAATTGGGAAAAGATAAAATTAGAAGAAAAAAAACATTCCAGGGACTCTGTTTTAGAAGGTGTGCCAAAGAGCTTACCGGCTCTTATTCAAGCTCAGAGGATTCAAGAAAAGGCTGCTTCAACCGGCTTTGATTGGCGAGTGACTGACAACAATAATATGGTAGAAATTTCAGAACCAATATTTAACAAGATAGAAGAAGAAATTGAAGAATTGAAGACTGAAATCAAACAGAATAAGTTAAAAGAAATTGAAGAGGAGATAGGTGATCTGTTTTTTTCTGTAGTAAATCTTTCCAGAAAACTGAAAATAGATTCAGAGTCTTCCTTAAGAAATAGTACTGAAAAATTTAAAAAAAGGTTTAAAAAAGTTGAACAAATATGTCGTGAAAAAAATATTAATATGTCTGATACAGATATGGATACACTAGATGATATTTGGGAAACTGCTAAAAAAGATTGAGTCCAATAAAAAGTCAATACTTACATTTTATTTCTCAATTGGTACCGCATTAATAATAGTTCTCTTTATTACTTATGCATTAGGATTTCAGAAAAGGGCAGCTAAAGAAGCGAAAATTGTTCCTGATTTAGTCACTCAGTTCATGTATTTTTCCGGACATGAAGACTTTGAATCGTTACTCATACAGTATATTCTGGAAGAAATTATCGCTAAGATTGATTACCCGATTATTATAACCAATGAAAAACAAATACCTATTTTCTGGAAAAACATAGGTGTAACTGAAAATATCCAATGGAACTCTTTACCCCCTCAACAAAGAGCTTTAGCTCTGAGAAAACTCAACCGCATGAAAGAGAAAAACTATAAAATTGAACTTACTCACAATAACCCTTTAAATCCTGATAATCAACATAACATCATAGGCTACACCTTTTATGAAGACTCAAAGATAATTAAGAGATTAAAAGTTTTACCTTATGTAGAGTTATTTTTTATAGTTGTGTTTATCCTTTTTGGTTTGTACGGATTATCACTTGCTAAACGAAATGAAAAAAAAATGATTTGGGTAGGCTTAGCAAAAGAAACAGCTCATCAATTTGGTACTCCGATTTCATCTCTTCAAGGTTGGATTGATTTCTTAAAAATAAAAATTGAAAATACATTAAATCCAAGTTGTGAGCTTTCAGACAGAGAGACTGAAAGGACTGAGTTTTTATTTAATATGCAAGAGATTTTAGAAGATATGTCTTCAGATATTGTCTTACTCAAAAAGGTTGCATCAAGATTTGGTAAAGTTGGTTCCACTGTTAGTTTAAAACCTCAAAACATTGATAATGTTATTAATCAATCTATAGAATACTTTCAGAAAAGACTTCCTCATTTTAATAACCACTTAAGAATTCATTATCTATGTAAAGATGAAAACGCTTTTTTAAATATAGATATTGAGTTAATGCAATGGGCATTAGAAAACATGCTAAAAAATTGTATTGACTCAATGCAAAACAAATCCGGAGATATTATAATTACTTCTTTCAAACATGAAAGAAAGTTTTATATCTTGATTAAAGATGAAGGCATCGGAATTAGTAAGTCTATGTTTAATAAGATATTTGAACCTGGTATAACAACCAAAACCAGAGGTTGGGGGCTTGGATTGAGTCTAACAAAAAGAATAGTTGAAGAATTTCATTATGGAAAGATTAAAGTCTTGGAGAGTACTATCAATGAAGGAACTACATTTGAAATCAGCTTACCATTATTAGAGGAAGAGTATTCTCTTGAGAAAAAATCACTTTTAATTGATAAAGGATAAAGAAATGACTAAACGACAATATGCCTTATCCCGCTCGGAAATGTATGATTGTGATCGTAGAACCATTCAGGAGCTTGGTATCCCTTCTCAAGTTTTGATGGAAAATGCAGGCAAGGCTTGTGCTGAAATCATCCAAAAACGCACTACACAAACTGACAAAATTTTAATAATCTGTGGAGATGGTAATAACGGAGGTGACGGTTTTGTCATTGCCAGATGGTTATTTCATTATGGGCTAATGGTGGAAATACTTTTTACTGGTGATACAGAAAAAATGTCACCGGAAACATACCTAAACTACAGATTATGCCATAAACTAGAAATAGTCTTTAAAGAAATATTTGAAGCTCCGGTATATGATGTGTATATTGATGCAGTTTACGGGATAGGTTTTAAAGGTCAGTTGCCTGATAAAATTAAAACAATCTTTATCAAAATAAATCAATTTAATACAAAAAGATTTGCTATTGATATTGCCTCAGGTCTTAATGCAGATACAGGGGAAGTTGATATTGACACATTCAGGGCAGACTTTACCATAACAATGGCACAAGCTAAAATTGGTCATTATCTTGATAAAGGTTCATTTGTTTCGGGAGAAATAATTGTTGTTGATATTGGTATCCCATCAATCATATATGATAAAATCTCTCCTCAATTAGAGATATTCGCCGAAAGAGACATGTATTTACCTCTTAGATTTAAACAAAGCCATAAAGGCACTTACGGAAGACTTGGCATTATAGCCGGAAGTCCTTCATTAACAGGAGCAGCTATACTTTCATCAATATCAGCCTTAAACTGTGGTGCGGGATTAATTACTCTCTACCATCAACCCGGTTTAGAAAATATTTTTGAATCAACTTTAATTGAGGTGATGACTAAACCGCTTTTACCGGAAAACTCTGCTATTTTAAATGAAATCATCAGCAAAGATACATTACTGATCGGACCGGGTATAGGAAAATCTGACTGGTCATACAATGTACTCAAATTTTTACTGTTAAATTATAATTCAGTCTTAGTAATTGATGCAGATGCAATAAACCTGCTTGCAGAGAATCCTGACTTACTTAAGATAGTCAAAGACCGTACAGAATACTCTTCGCTTAGGGTAATCATAACGCCGCATATTGCTGAATATTGTCGTCTTTTACAAAATTCTATTGATAAAAAATATACTGTCGAATATCTGACTAATCAGCCTTTCAATGCTATAAATGATTTTCTCAAACAGTATAAAATATGTGTTTTATTGAAAAATCATTACTGTATTTGTGCTAATCAAGATAAAACTTATTTAATTACAGGAGGTAATGACGGACTGGCAACTGGTGGAAGTGGAGATGTACTTGCAGGAATAATTGCTTCTTTTTTAGTTCAAAATATCCAAATATTACATCAGAACGAGATTTACACTTTTCTTGCAAAAGACAAGCATGATAATTTGGATAAAGAAGACTATGAATCTATACAAAGCCTTGATGAAGTTATTATTAAATCTGTATCTTCCTCAATTAAATATCTTTACCTTACTGCTGAAAATTTAAGCAATTTTATGTTGACACCGGCAATCAAACCAAGTTTATTGGCAGAAAATCTATTTAGACATAAGGAGTAAACAATGAATAAAAACATTGCCCTCATAATCAGTTTATCATTAATAATCTCATCAATTATTTTAGGTTCTTACTTTCACAATGCACGAAAAACAGTTAATTCAGTTAGAGTTGTCGGTTATGCTTCCGGTGAGTATGATTCTGATATCTTAAAATGGAGAATAACTTTGGCTTCTACTGCCAATGCCAACAATATGGCACAAGGTTATTCTACTTTAAATCGTGATATTCAGATGATTAAAAACTACTTATCCGACAAAAAACTTAATGTCAATGATTTTCAGATAAATCCGGCGTATAGTTATGCAAATTATAATCGCGACGGAGAAATTACAAATTATTCTTTTGAACAAAATATTGTTTTTACTACCAGAGACACACTATACTTTAAGCCTATTGAAGATATTGCCTTTGACTTTACTAGCCTTGCTGAAAAAGGTGTTACTATAAGATATTCGACTCTTGAATATTTCTTGTCAGAACTACCTGAACTTAAAAAAGAAATCATTTCAGAAGCTACTAAAGATGCTAAAGAAAGAGCCTTACAAGTTGCTAACACAACAGGTACAAAATTAGGAAAACTCCTCAATGGAAGAGTTGGTGTATTTCAAATTACTGAACCTCTGTCAACTGAAGTGCAATCCTACGGTATCTACAACACAAACACTCGAAGAAAACAAATATCTGTAACAATGAATGCTTTATTTGAACTAAGATAGTCAATGTTTAATAACGAATACTGGATGCAGATTGCACTCAAAGAGGCAAAAAAAGCTTATCTTGAAGATGAGATTCCTGTTGGTGCTGTGTTGGTTAAAGATGATCAGTTAATCCTTAAAAACCATAATAGAACACGACAACTAAATAACCCTTTAGCTCATGCTGAATCGCTTATCTTACATGAGATCCAAAAAAAAGAAAAATACCTCTATGATTATTCTCTTTATGTTACACTGGAACCATGTCTTATGTGTAGCGGAACGATCATCCTCAGTAAACTTAAAAAACTTGTTTTTGGGACTTTTGACCCCAAAGCCGGAGTGGTCGGTTCAATCTATAATGTGCTACTTGATAAACATTTCAACCATCACCCCCAAATCGAAACCGGCATTTGTCAAGATGAATGCAGTAGAATTCTAAAAGTATTCTTTAAGTCCAAACGAGAACAACAAAAACAATAACCTAGATTGAAGGTAGAAACAGGTGATTTCCAAGTTGGTTTTCCCTCTTGGAGGTCCCTTAAATTTAAACGGTATTAAATAGGAAATAAGAGGGTTTGTTTAGTCTATCTTTGTGAATGAGATACAATGATTTATCTCAGTGGCTAGACGAGCCGTCTAGCTTCCAAATCGAAAGGCTAGACGAGCCGTCTAGCTTCCAAGTCTAAAGGCTAGACGAGCCGTCAGGTCTTTTATTTAAATGTTTTTTATCTATTTCAATAGCAATATCTTTTTATTATGAGAATATTTACTGCCGGAAATTCTCATAAAATAAATGCCGGAGGATAAAGAATTGCCTTTTTCATCTTTACCGTCAAAGACAAAATTATGTAATCCTTTTTCTAGAATATCATTATGTAAGGTTTTAACTCTTTGACCTCTTACATTGAAAATACTTAGGTTTATCTTGTCTTGTTCAGGCAAAGAAAATTCTATTGATGTGCTTGGATTGAAAGGATTTGGGTAAGTTGATACTTTAAAAACATAGTTTGCAGAAATAGTTTCATCACCTGTTGGAGTTACCCCATTAACATAGATTTTTGAAAAATATATATTTGAAAAAGATTCATTTACAGTTGATGATGTCTTAATAACTACATATAATGTATCATCTATACCTGCTTGAAAAGATAAAGACTCAACTTGCAAATCTTCAAGAAAATCAATATTAAAACTATCAAGATAAGTTAGAGTATAATCATTTGTAAGCTCATAAATCTGTCTTTGATGATAATCATCAGCCAGAGTAAATCCTGTGATTAAGAGTGATTTATATCTAGTTTTCACTAGAGAATAACTATGGTTAGGGGTTAATAATTCAGGTGTAATTATATTATGGATTTCAAAAACAGCGTTCGTGTAATCATATTTTGCTAGTGTTAATTGCAGATTTTGATTTACTGGATGATATAACAGATAAATATAATTGTTTTTTATTATCAAGTCATTAATTATAATATTCGTTTCGGGAATAACCTGTGTGGTGAATGATTGTCCCAAATCTTCTGATATTAATAATTTATATGAGCTGTTTTCACCGGTTTCTTTGAATAGCAAGGCTAATTTATTGGTTTGAGAAGCAGATTTGATTAACTGTCTTTCTATCTCATCATCAGAGTTAAACAAATTCTGAACTTCATATTCTTCTGTTGTTGAATCAATACTAATATAAGAGTAATTTTTTTTGCCTGTAAAAGCAGAAGGAAACCATGGGAACGGATTATTTTGCAATCGAGAGTCATAAGAATACTGTTTGTTATAACCTGTAGCAGGATGTCTGGGTCCAAATACATAATTATCCGGATCCCAGTAATTAGCAGTATCAGGATTATCTGCAGAATCATTTCCTGAGCGACGGATAAAACCTCTTCTCATTTGCAACACAGAACCAAACAGATTTAAAGTTCCCCTTAAATAAACAATATCTGCTGATGACTCAGGATATACCGGATTGTAATACGGGTAATCATAAACAGTATAAAAATATGGTGCATCATCATTAATAACTGGATATCCTGTGTGTGATGTAGAATTTGCATATCCCGGCCATCTTGTCCAGTATGGACCATCTGTAGTATGCGGATCAGGAGGGTATTTAAATCTGTGCATATCAATAAATGTAAACAATGTATCTTGTCCTGTGAATGGGCTTATTCCATAAAAAGGAGTAGGAGAACCATGTGGATGTTGATATTCATAAGAGAATACACCTTCCTCTTTAAATCCCCAAGGACCTTCTCCTTTTTCACCAATAGCAGCATAAGCACCATAAAGATAGACATTTCCATCAGGACCTTGACTGTTATTGGCAATTATTTGACCTGTATAAGGATCACGATGTTTATATTTTAAATAGATACTTTTTTCTGAAACAAGAGCAAAAATATCTGTTTCATTATCCTCAGGAGATTCTCCCGGTGTAGTGTTTTGATATGTAATATCTCCGATAATGTAGGCATTGCCTGTGGTGTAGATAGTCATATTACCTGACACTGTTCCTTTTATCCATACATCAGCAGGGATAAACAAACCGTTTTCGTAAATAACCGGAGAACTGTGATATTGCCATAAAGTGTCTTTCATTGTAATAACATTTGTGTGTAGAGGTTCTCCAATAGGCAAATCAGGGTGTAATGCATCAGGAAAACTTGAATAAACAGTAAATTCTCTTGCTTCAGTCTCAATAATATTGGCTTTGTGAATTGCTACACTATTGCCATTTATTACAAGCATAACAATATCAAGATCATCAGAAGGCTCACTGCCAAAAGGCATTTCAAATGTATATGGTCTGTTTCGTATGATTTCTATTGGCTCTACATTTTCCTCATAACCTTCAAGAAACACCTGAGAGACAGGACATGAGCCGGGTAAAAGAGTACCCGGATATGAACTGGATTGATATATATAAATATTTCCTGAAGAAGTAACCTTGTCATGAAACAATGGCCAGTTCGGAGCAGCAGTATTTACCGGTGGAGTTCCTGCGTTTTGAATCCAAATACTACTATTACTATGAACTTTCCCCTGCAACTCATCCTTACCCCAGAATTTGACTATAGAAGATATGTTATTAGGCTCATCTGTTAATGTACTCATTTCTTTATTAGTAAAATACATGTATTCACATAGCTGTGAATATTGTTGACTCTTTGTTAAGAAAAAACGATTACTATAGTGTTCATGAATAGTAATGTCGCCAATAACATTATCGCTAATAGTCCCAATACCGGAAATCATGTCGTTAAAGTAAATTATAATACTAAGTTCAGGATTATGAGATGTCTCGTTTGCCTTAACAAAATATACACTACATATTCCGTCCTCTGAAACAGTTAAAGAAGGCTCTACTAACTCATGAGCATATCTTAGCTCACTTAGATTATGGGTTTCAAAAGTATTTCCAAAATCATTTGAGACAGAGAGTTTTAGTATATTGGAATTTGTTTGCATTTCGATGTAAGTTACAAATATTTTATTTGCTTGTACAGCAAAA
>CAZJNG010000107.1:0-7614 GCA_964547265.1 uncultured Candidatus Cloacimonadota bacterium
GAGCCAAAGCGTAGGCATTGTGATTATGATTTGCTTCAGCTTTACCTGCAAGTGCTGTTGCCACTTCCTGAGCCAAAGCGTAGGCATTGTGATTATGATTTGCTTCAGCTTTACCTGCAAGTGCTGTTGCCACTTCCTGAGCCAAAGCGTAGGCATTGTGATTATGATTTGCTTCAGCTTTACCTGCAAGTGCATCAGCTATCGCCTTGATTAAAGCATCAATACTTTGCAGATTATTATTTAGCTGAGAAGCACATCCCGATTCTCCTTCGGATGGCTTATAAAAACTATAGTTCGGTGTAAGCTCTGTCATTTTTTCTCCTTAAAATCCGTAATTATTTCCATAACTGTTTCCATATCCAAAGATATTATCAAAATCAATTGCTGAACCGTCTTCATATACACTTCTCAAGCTAAATTTAAAAGCATCTTTGAATGACCTTGCCTCATCTTCAAGTCTTGGAAACTTATGAACGTAAACAGGTAATTGGTACTTTTTATTTTTTGATGAAAACTCTATATACAAAAGCTCTGATGAGTTTAAAAAGTTTAGCAATTCATCGTATTTCTCTGAATCAATAATAGCCTGACATTCAATTGTATCTTCATGATATCGCCCTCTTCTGATGATTATAGAGGGATTAAAAGCGTTCTTTTTCTCTATGCGATATTTCACATCAGGCTGATATGAGACAACGCCATGAACCATCAACATACCGCTTGCAATTCCCTGTTGAACACCAATCAGACGAAACCCGTCATAATTATCCATCTATCTGCCACCCTTTAAGTAGATATTCATCATTCTTAACATCTCTTTGCACCTGCGTAATTCGATATATATTAGCCCTGACCACAATCTTATGAAATAGCCTGAGCTGATATTTTTGCAAGTTATCTACAGCTATTTCAACCTCCCATATTTGAGAGAAAAAATCAGAATAATAATCAGACACAACCTGCTTTAGAAGTTTTACATCACCTATCAGTATATCAAGAACACTTAAATCCGGCATACTTCTGTTTATTCTTTTTTTCTTAAGCTCTATTACATCATTTGAATCAATATTATGAATCACATCACTTGTATCATTTTTATTGACAAGATAAAGTATTCCATATTTATCTGAAATAACTGTAAGATTATGAAGGACAAGCACTGCTTTTAACACTTTCAGGTTTTCTGTTTGTTCACCTTTTCCGTCATAAAAACCCTTTGGAAAAACATTTACAGGTATTGGATTCCCTTGAACCTGTATTGACTTTGTCTCAGGAGCAGTTGCAACATCCCAATCGCTATATTCAATTGGACAATAATAAAAAAGAGGAGCTTCCGACAAAAAGATACTATCTGAAACTAATCCACTCTCGCCATATCCGGACTCAAATTGATTTAAGTTGTAGTTATGAGTATTGATATCACCATGCAACGAAGTTTCTGTGTCTTTTCTATAATTCGGTAATTCCATTGGACAGATATTATTATAAAAGCAATATGTCCTTGCGATAACCTTAGCCTTTCTCCTGATGAGACCGCTGTCAGGTATGTCAACAATTTCTCCAATCTGAATATACTGCCAGTGTACATGACCGCCTAACAGCCTAAACCCGACTCTTCTTACCTTAATAACCCAATTCTCATGCGAAAATGGCTCTATTAACTCCTTCCATCCGAAATTTAAGGCTTCAGTAAATCCAATATTGAGCTGTAAGGAACTATAAGAATTATTCCACTGAGCAGGTATGTTAATATCAATCATATTTTGTATTTTTTGTATTAAATAGCCCATACAATAACCCGGATGATAGCCTTGAGATAAAGCAAAAAGCATCTTAATTTCAGAAAACTTGGCAAACAATCTAAGCTTATCATAACAGGTAAACGAAACAGTCTCAGTTTTAGCATTATACGATGTAAAAGAAGTATCAATAATGCCAGAAAAAAACAAAGCACCATTCTCATACGCTCTTACTTCAAACAATGAAATATATCTGTCATGCTCATAGTTCCCGGATAAGATATGCTCATTTATCCAGCTATCGCTAAGACAAGCAAACTCAAGCCTTTTAGGCTCTCTTGCGAAGTAATCAGTTCCTGCTATCTGATCTGCAGATATCTTAATATCATCAAGACCTTGCTCAAGCCCTACAGTGTGTAATATTTGAGCATAATTGTCCTTGCTTATGAAATCTATTCTATACATTAAAATGTACTCCTGATAATTTTACCTTGTTCTGATTTTTCACTTATTAGCGTTGAGTCAGCAGTTTTGATAACATCATTTGCAGATATGTAGTTATTGACTGACAGGTTTTTATTTTTTACTTCATTCTGAAGATTTATTACTTCAGTTTTTAAAGCCATTAACTCACTCAGCAAGCCTCCAATATTATTGCTTTCAACAACACTTCCTCCATAAGCATAGTTCACCTGTGCAGGAATCGGTATATTTGGCAGATTTAAGCCCGACAGCAAGCCTTTTACGACATTAATGGGAGCGTAGTTAATGAAGTCCATAAAGTTCGCACCAAGCTCTTTTACTCGGCTTTTTCTTGTAATATACTCTTCCCCCTCAGCTTCAATTACGATACCACCTTCAGCATGACTTTTGCCTTTAAGCAAGCCTCCAAGCTCCATCTTTGGTGGTTTTTGCTTTGAAATCATTGAGACATTTGCAAGCCCTGCACCTATAGCCGCAATCGAAGCAGCAATAGCAAGTCCGGGTCCGATTATTGGAATACCCGCCATTGCCTTGTAAGCTGCTGTTGCAGAACTGTAAGTATCAACTAAAGCCTGCGTCATTGCCATTGCTTGCCAAAACTTAAAACCTTTTTCTCCAAAAGCATTAGCCATTGATGCTAAGTTACCAAAAAAACTTGAAGATCCTTGCAGAGCACGCAATTGATATGACTGAACGATGCTTTCTTTTGCTTTTTCGATATTTTCAGTTATCTGCTGTTCCGTTATGCCTGCCTGCAAATATTTCTCTCTTCTTTTATCATAAAAAGCATCTACGGCATTCAGCTCCGCCTCCATAGTTCTTTCTTGATGCATTTGCCTGTACCATGAAAACTCTTCCAAGATTCTTTGTTTTTCAATCTCTTCTTGTCTGGCTCTTTCTAAGTTTGCTAAAACATTTGCTTCGGCTCTTTCTCTTTCTTTTCGTAAAAGCTCGGCTTTTTTGTTTGAAAAATGAAGTCTTATTGAGTATATAGTTTCTTCGCTTGCATTGATAGTCTTTGCTCGTTCAAGCTCAGTTTGTTCTTCAATTTCAAGTTGTTTAATCTGCCTTTCGACTTCATTATTAATTGTTAAAACAGTATATTTTTGCTGTAGCAAAAGTCTTTGTTCTGTTTCTTGTTGAGTAAACTCAGTAAGTTTTGCTTCCAGTTCTTTGATTTTCGCATAGAGTTCTTTTTTTTGTTCTAAATTTTCAGTATCTAAATCACCGAGAGAATCATATTTTAGCTTATGCTGTTGAAGTTGATAAGCTATAAGTTCAACCTCAGACAAGGACATTTCTTTATCAATAGCCGATTTATACTCTGCATATTGTTTTTGTGCTTGCAAGTCATCAACTCTAATCTTTTCTCTTAATGCACCTTCCTGAATATATAGCTCTTGCAATCGTGCATAATCTGAAGTATCAAAGATTATAAAAACCTCAGCCTCTCTCGTAGTGCCTTGCTTTGCGAGAAGTTTGTCAATTTCTTCTGAGACTGACTGAAGCTCTCTTTTTGCTTGTGAATAATTAAGCGATTCTGCATATTCGCGATTTGCAAGCATTAGCTTATTAAGTCTTTCATCTGTAAGTGTTAGCTCTTGGTTATATTCTTTCTGGGACTGTTTAGCACTATCTACACTCAGCCTGTAAGAAGCATAACCAAAGCCTGCAGCCGCTAAAGAAGCCACTACAAGACTAATAATGCCTGCGACCGGATTTATCGCAGATTTTAAGGCAATAAATGCGGTTGTAAGCACTGTTATTGCAGTTGTTACGCTTGCTATTACGGGAATCGACAGTGCAAGCGAAGTCACAAAACCTTTCATTACAGGACTTAAATCCTGATACCACCTAAACACCTCTCTAATTCCTTTTAATAAAGGAGATATTATCACATTCAGCATATCGCCTATTTGTTCTTTAATATCTCCCCATGTATTTTTATTTTGAGTTCTAAGGTCTGCGAGAGCCTGAGCAGTTCCTCCATAGTCTTTCGCAAGCTGTTTGGTAAGATACGAAACGCCTTCTGTTTCAAGTTTTGTTTTATCAAGTTCAAGTCCGTACCTGCCAAGCATTTCTGTATGACCATTAACCGCCCTGCCCATAAGGTCAAAAGCGGTTTCTACTGTCATACCCGTTGCCTTGTTTGCCTCAGCAAAATCAAGTATTACAGGAGTTAATTCTTTAATCTCTGAAGTTGAAAGTTTATAAGTTTGTCTCAATTTTGCCATAAGTGGCAAGAGCTGTTCGTCTCCATAATTAGTTACTGCTTGAAGTCCAGAGGCAAGAGCTTGTATTTCCGAAGACTGCTCCTTAAAGGCTCTGTTTGTTAAAGTTATTGCTTGTTGTTGCTTTAAGGATGAGTCCAAAAAATCATTAACGGCTCTGGTTAGTCCATTCACAATCTGCATTACGCCATCAACAGCAATCTTAACATCTCTGATTGAAGCTAAAGCTTGCTGAGTTGAGAGATTTAGAACCTTTGGAGTTTCTGTGTTTGTTTTTAAATCAGACACAAGCCCATTGGTGATTTTGATTTTTTCATCAACATCACCTGTATTCACTCTGATATTAAAAGTTAGTTGAGACATTATTTTCTTTCCTCTAATGACTGAAGATGCAGACAGTACCTTAAATAGAGTTCCGGAAGCGATAAAGTACTAAAGTCCGACTGAGTAAATCCTATCTGCATCAAAGCCATTTCTAATCTTTCTAAGCCGTAGTCTTGTCTGCTTGAAGCTTTAATCCTAAACTTAAAAGCTGTTTTTCTAAGTTCTGAAAGCTGTTTTTGGTATTCAAAAAAAAATCCAAAAGCACCTTTAATCCTTCTTCTGCAGACAATGATTCAGGCTTTTTATCAGTTAAAATCTCAATAACCTGAGAATCTATACCTGCCTGATCAATCAATTCAAGCAGTTCAAGCTCAGTCATAGAAATGCTTTTGCCTGTTAAAAGCTTTTCCAACGAGTCTCTAAGAACTTCATTTTTAACAAAAAGACTTATTATCTTTCTGAACTTACTATAACTTACATTCATTTTAAGCCCCTAAAAACATCTTTATAGCAACACCGATAAGCAGAAAAAACTGACTTACCGATATTGATGTTAGCATTTTAACATTTGTTTCAAGTCTGGCAATCCTCGTAACCATTGAATTAGAGGAATTACCATTGCCATACACTTCTTTATGCAGGTCATTAATTTTCTTTCTGATTTCCGGGTCACAACCACATATCATATTAACCTCCGGACACATCGCCAATACCTCTTACAAAAATAATCTTGTTCTTTGTAGAACCGGTGAACTCAGTTGTGATAATTTGTGTGTATAGTCCATCAGATTCTCCGCTCCAGTCAACAGTCCAACGCATTCCGTTAAAAACGACAACAGCATCTTTTTTATCTGTTACCCCAACAAGTGTAAGCTCTGTCATTTTTTCACTTTGCTCTTCAAGCCAGTTCTTTTTCTCTTCTGACATTCCTACAATGGTAACGGAAACGGTATTTGTTCTTTTGCCTTCAATCTGGTAGTGTCTTGTCTTAAGCTTTTCTGACTTGGACTCCATTTTCAAGGACTTATCTGCAAGCTCTCCAATTTCTTCATATCCGGAAGCCAAGCCCGTTTCAAGGCTTGTCTTGTCAGTAGTCAATGTTGTAATTTCTGCAGAGCTTAATTTTCCAACTCCTGCATATATATTTGAAATATCAACCTTTCCGATTTGACTAAGCAAATCGGAAAGGCTTGTAACGCCCTGAGGCAATGTTGGTTTTGTTACAGCCATCTTATCTCCTATTCAGCGAAAAGCTCATCTAATTGAGCCAGTTTCTCTTCAGTTTTCAAGCCAAAAGCGTCATAAACAAGCTCTGCAACTATACGAACCAATCCATCATCAATCTTGTTATCAGTTCTTTGTGCAAGAATCGCTAATAACTTTACCACAAGGTCAATCGTCTGTTCTGTCTGCAAAAGTCTTAATATTAGCATTAAGAGCCATTTTAAAGTACCCTTCATTATACTCCTCCTCCTTCTACAACTATTTCTGCAAGTTGATACACATTCACAAATCCCGGAACATAAGTAATGCCCGGTCTGATTCTGATATACCAGTGATATTTCCAATCTGAGCCATGATGTTCAACCTTAAGCTCAGCATCTGTTCTGTAGCCGATAATAATAAACTTCGGTAGCCCTGCGATTATGTAATCATCAGGCATAAGTCTTGCCTTGACCGGAATGCCTGAAAAGCTTACATTTCCACCTTCTAAAAGAAGTTTATCACCTTTATTGGTTTCTCTTTTCCCAAGCTCACTACGAATTTTTATTAAATCCCTGTGAGATACATAAATTTTGAAATTTTCTTGCTCTTCAAGCATTTCATCAGTAAAACCAAGCAACACATCCTCAAAGCGTTCTGCCCAAGTTTTTGTGTTGTCAACAACTTCAACATTGCCTGCATCTGTTGCTTTTTTAATAATACCGTTAAGTGCTTTTAATTTTGCCGTATCTGAAGTCCTGTCACCCTTGAATAATAAATGCCTGATTGCTTTTTCTGCTTTTTTTGCAATATGTTGCTCAACATAAGCCCCAAAAGCATCTTCTCCGTACTTATCCTTATAAAATTCAACGATGTCTCTACCTAAAGCAAACTCTGCATTTAAAATACCTGTGGGACAATCAAGATCGGCAGAGCTGATATCTTGAGGGTCAAGAGCACCATCAAGTGAATTCTTGAAAACTAAATCTTCAACAAATCCAACATCAATCTTTTCGTCTTTTATTAATGGTACAACTGAAATATCAGCAAGAGTATCGCCCGGCTTTGACTCAATTACTTGGTCAATAAACAATGATGTTGTGTTTGGAGTCAAAATGTTCATTGTTTTACCTGAGTCAACATCTGCAATACCCTTATAAATCTCCTTGTGAGAAGATTTTAAAACGATTTTCTCGCCATTAATCAAGATTTCTTCGTTATCCTTTTCCATAGGTTCTCCTTGAATACTTTTTGAAATTGCCTTAGTCATTGTCTGATTAAGGTTTACAAGTGATGATTCTATTGACTTTACAGCCTCACGAATACCGGCACTTCCTGCATCACTTTCAAGCTTTTTGATTTTATCTTCAAGCTCTTTTAGTCCGGATTCAAAAGCCGACTTTCCGCTATCATTTTCCACTGATTTTTTTAAATCCTTCAGCTTGTCAAATTCTGCCTTGATAGCGTTTAAAGCTTCCATAGTTTCAGTGCTACTTGAATACTCGTCAGCTCTGCCATAAATAGAAACACCGTTAAAATCTCCCTTTACTACTTTTTTCCACAAAGGAGACTCAAGATTATCACATTTTAGCACCTGTACCCAGCTACCGATTTTCGTGTCAGGGAAATGCTCT
>CAZJNG010000108.1:0-4169 GCA_964547265.1 uncultured Candidatus Cloacimonadota bacterium
AAGGCTATTCTAAGTTCGTATCATATTCCTATAGGTATGGAAATGTTTAATGCTGGGGATGAGGAACAATGGGAAGTAATCAAGAAAACCATTGATGTATCAGATTATTATGTGCTTATAATCGGGCATCGATATGGCAGCTTAACCGATGAAGGTATCAGTTATACTGAAAAAGAATACAGATATGCTAAAGAAAAAGGAATCCCAATACATGTTTTTATCAGAAAAGATGACGTAGCAACAAAACCTGATGAAAGAGAAGAAAACACTGACTCAATTCTAAAACTTAAAGCCTTTAGGGAAGAAGCCAAAACTGGTAGGATAGTTGATTTTTGGGAGCATATTTCAGAATTAGAGAACAAAGTTCTATTATCTTTATTTAAGGCTATCAATTCTAAGAAAGGGATAGGATGGATAAGAGCAGACAAAGTTGATGTCGCTGCGATGTCAGATGAACTTGTCAGGCTGAGTAAAGAAAATCATGACCTAAGGAACGAAGTAAAACGTCTTGAAAGCATGATTAAGGCTCGAAACCCTAAAATAGATGTCAAAATAAATGATGGCAATGACTTGAAACTTGAGATAATTAGAAGAAATGATTATAAATTATATGAACCGGTTAAATATGAAGATTTACCTGAAGAAGTATCCAATTACATGCAACCTGATGTAATAAATGAATATAATACTCAATTGAGCAAGATTCATGAATTAAATAATTATAATGATGCAATAAGTTCAATTAAGTATATAAAAGATAATCAGATAAAGCCTACCATCACTGTAACTAATACTGGAACTGGAAAGGCTAATGATATCGATATAACCATTGAATTTCCCGATGAAGTTGTAGTTATGAAAGATAAAAAATTAAATTTGGATTTGGATAAAGTTGAAAAACCAGAAGGATTACCTAAACATCCATACGATTTGGCTAAAGAGAGACGACAGGAAGAAATGCTAAAACAGCATCCTGAATTAAAAGCTGCAATAAATATAAGCAAAATGGCGAATGCATTTCGTATAAATGATTCATTTAGAAGTGCAGTTAATTTGAGTTCTATAGCAGACAGTGTAGGTAAATTTAGCATTCATCAATCGTTATCAGTATTGGAGAAAGAAAATAAAATTGATATAAGCATTAACGATTTGCTTCATACAAATGAAATAACCTTTGACGATGAAGATTTTATAATCATCCCCAAAAAATCCGGATGCTATGAAATTAAGATATCAATTATATGTGAAGAATATGAAACAAGGGATGAATTCCTTATACCTGTTACCATTGAAGAAACAGTCAAGTATTTCGATGTAGAAAATTATTTGTAGAAAGGCTATTATTAGATACAGGATAGACGAAAGGGAATCAGTATTATAAATATAAAGCAAAACTTATTTAACAGGGGTTGTTTAGTTTTTGAGGTGAGCAATATTCATGAAAAACGTCAAGCAAATATTAAAAATCGCAATATATTTAGTTGTTATTACCTCGATAGTGATTCTGTTATCATTACAGCCATCGGTATCATTTTATTTGTCGAACAAATCACATGACATATCCATAATAATAGGGGTAATCCTGATAATTGTTGTAACAACTGCCATTACTCTATTTGTTGATAAAAAGGCCATAACCGAAAACATAATAGAACAAATGAGAAGGTTAAAAGGAAAATTTATTTGGAAGCCATCAGTTCCGATAAAAAGTAATAAGGCAACAATTCAGCCAATTATAAATTATCCCAAAGATTATAAAATGGACTTTCGTAATTTTAATATTAATGGAATGGTCGAAGGAGTAGAAGCTTTTAAACAAGCTGTTATCAAATTTGTTAATACTCCAAAAAACAAATATAAAATATATGAAGGTACGAAATATGGTACAGAACATTCTTTGTTTACAGTTAATGGTAGTGAAGAGTTTGCTCGTCAAGCAAATAGTTTAGCTGAACAGATTGTTGATTATTACGGTGAATGGATAGATAAAATATATTGCATTAAAAGAAATGGGCACTACTTGATTATTGAAATAAAAGTTCACGGAATAGCTGAAACACTATGTGTTGAAATACCAAACTTTGACAAAAGGAGCCAAGAAAGAAAAAATAAAACGTAACTACATAAAGGGATTTTTGGGATATTAGGTGTTTTATGAAAACAGATAAAGAAAACGTAACAACAGCTGCAGAAGCAGCTCTTAGTGTGACCAATTCAATAAAAGTAAAAGTAGACGAGAAAGATGCATGCGGCATCCTAACCGAAAACTTAAAAAACCTCATCTTGTGCAGCCCCAAGAAGTTTGAGGATATTGTGGTCATATGTATTGGTACAGATCGATCCACTGGGGACAGTCTTGGTCCACTGGTGGGGACATTTTTGAGAAGAAGAAGGAAAATAAAAAGGATAGCCAGGGTATTGGGATGCCTGGAGTATCCAGTTCATGTCAAAAACATGGATTTTTTCCTTCGTACCGTGCAAGTGGAAAAAAACCTTATCATTGCTGTCGATGCTGCTATAGGGAGAGAAGAAAGTATCGGTAAAATTCATATGTATGAAGGATGTCTTTACCCAGGGAGCGGGGTCGGTAAAAAAATGAGAGAGATTGGGGATATATCTATATGTGGGATCGTGAATTCTTCCATGGATAAAATGGAAGATACAAATCAAATGGTGCTCCAGAACACCAGATTGAGCCTGGTTTACAATATGGCAA
This sequence comes from uncultured Candidatus Cloacimonadota bacterium, assembly GCA_964547265.1. Taxonomy (GTDB): domain Bacteria; phylum Cloacimonadota; class Cloacimonadia; order Cloacimonadales; family WRIO01; genus JALNXV01. Next base: position 2,717 of record CAZJNG010000108.1, read on the forward strand.
CTTTGATTGCTGAGTCGGTAAACAAAGGATTGGCAGATTTGGTGGATATGGAGAAAAGACCCGGAGAAGGAATAATACCTCTGACAGATAATTAATAATTTTTTCATGAAATGTCCTTTTTCCATATTCTAATAATGTCATTTGGAATAATATCATGCTTTACACCCATTTCACATTGAAGACTGTAAGCATTTTTAAAAACAAATTTTTGTATTCCATAATTAATCATTTCCTTGCACATATTGACAACCTGAAAATCCATTGCATCCGATATATTCAAGCTGCATTCAATGACAGTTGGGATACCTATTTTTTGTAATAACGGATATACAATATCCTTTATAGGCCAGATAGCCCTTCTTGTTACCTCTCCGCCAAAAAATTTAAAGAATTCTTCACAGCCTTTATATTTTATCAATTCTTTAGTTAGGACGAACCAGAGTAGCCCTTCCCTCCCAACAAAGGATCTATTTTTTTCAAATGTGGCAAAGCTGTCTTTTATCTTTTCAAGTATAACTCTATCAATTCCAATGCTTTTGAGTTCATCAATAAGAGTGCTCTGAAATTCCTGTGGCCTTAAAACAGTTAGGCCTTTTCTCTGAATGCCATTCCAATTTATAATTTTAGTACAGTGATATCCCCGGATTTTATGCTTAATGAGTATATTCTTTAGATCTTCAACACTTTCATCATATACACGACTAGTAATGTCAATCAAAAAGTTGACCACTTTGATAACTAAATATTTGACCACCCCAAGGCAAAAAAAATTGTTAGTTTTAAGTATCCCCTTAACGTAGAGCATATTAGTTCGGGGATGTAAAGGGCGAGCTTTAGCTCGTTCATCGCAGACCCTTTACACCCATAGTGTATTATCCTATTGTTACCGGTCTGTTTATGGCAGACCGGCTGCCCTTCGGCGAGGACGGGGTTTTGGGGCTGGCCCCAAGGTCTTTAATTTGTTTGATATAGATTTTGTTGTTTCTGGCTCTCCTTAAATCGGTAGGAATCTCCGACAAAAGGAATTACGTGAGCATGGTGGGTAAGTCGATCCAACAGGGCTACGGTTAAGGCATTGTCTCCAAACACCTCCCCCCAGCGGGCAAAATCAAGGTTTGTGGTGATGATAAGACTACCTCGTTCATACCGTTCGGAGCAAAACTGGAATAATAATGGGCTGCCTGCTCCCAAGTTTACGTAGCCAAGTTCATCGAGAATAACTAAATCAAATTTGTCCCAGGTTTTTAAATAACGGGCAAGACGATATTCTTTTTCAGCTTTAAGCATTTCTTGAATGAGGTCGCATACCTTGATAAATCGTACCCGGTAATTCTGCTGAATTGCTGTTATCCCTATAGCCGTGCTAATATGGGTTTTGCCAGTCCCAGATTGGCCAACACAAATAATGTTTTCCCGGGATTTAATAAATTTACATTCTGCCAAACTTGCAATT
>CAZJNG010000108.1:4179-7587 GCA_964547265.1 uncultured Candidatus Cloacimonadota bacterium
TGGGAAGTTTGGGAATGCTTAAAAAATCGAAAGATTCTAGAGTTTTTACATAAGGAAACCTGGCCTGCTTCATGTAATTATTGAGCCGCGTTTCCTCTCTTGTTTCCAGTTCTTTAGCAAGACAGGCAGCTAAAAAGGCAATAGGTGTTTGATTCTGGCTCATGGCATCTCTGGCTAATTCCCGAAATGCAGACTTTAAGCCCGGAAGTTTTAGCTGCTTACAGTATATTTCTGCCACAGTTTCTTTGACATCATTAATCTCGGTCATGCACCTACCTCCATCATCAAACTGTTAAACTTGGAGGGATCGTCAACAGGTATTTCCATAGGTGATGCTGATATTTCAGCCGGTTTGGTTACCTTGGTTCGGCATGCTTTGAATACCAAAGACTGCCTGATAGTTTCCAGCCCAGGATTGCCAGAGGATATGCTTTCTTCCACAGCTGACAGGACATCTTCAAAATCAAAGTCCCTGTTCAGGAGAAGAATTTTGGCAAATTCCCGATATCCCTCCTGAGCTTTTTGACAAAGAAAACGGCGAAGCTTTTGATAAACTTCAGGTAGCTTTCTCACAACCAGGGCATTTTTTACTGCCCGAGGCTTTCTTTCAAGTACAGGCAGATAATGCTCCAGTTCCATAATTTTTTCGCCACGGCTATAGCAGCGATCATGAACAGCTATCTGCTTTGAACCATCATAAACCTCAATGCTGTGGGTAAAGGCTTCCACCCGGAGACTTTTCTTTGCATAACTGTGGGGAACAGAATAATAATTCCGGTCATACTGAAAAAGAAGGAGGTTGCTTGACTTTACCATTTTAGTTATTGCACATTTAAAAGGTGCAGGCAGCGGCCTTAGCTCTTTCTTCTCCTGTTCCCATTCTTTGATTCGAAGGCTACGCTGCTTCTCACACCAGGCTATTAGTTTTTTATTCATATCATCAATAGAATCAAACCTGGGTACGGGAACAATGGCATTCTTTCTAACGAATTTCACGAGATTTTCTACAGTCCCTTTTTCGTTACCCTTACCTGGGTTACAAAACTCACTATCAAAGAGATAATGGGCTCTTAGGCTGGAAAAATACTGGTGCTCTACTCTGTTGGGACCTTTCAGGATTTTGGTAACAGCAGTTTTGGGGTTATCATACACAATGTTCTGGGGAATCCCTCCCAACCAATCAAAGGCTCTTTTATGTCCTTCCAGAAAAGCTTCCAGCTTTTCCGTGGGAGACGCCCAAACAAAAGGTATCAGACTTGCTTTAAGCCGTAGACAGAATAAGGAGACCTCGGTTTCTTTTCCTTGAATATATGCCTTGGTTCTACCCCAATCAGCCTGAGCCTGTTCACCCCAGTCTGCCGTAAGGGGAACAAAGACTTCACATGTTTCATTCTTTAATTCACGAACATAACGACGGACTGTAGATTCAGCTCCTGGAAAATCAAAATTTGCAACTAGTTCATCATAAATTTTGCGTGCTGTATAATGCTGTTTCTTTGGCGCTGTTTTATCCTGTTCAAGCCATTCTTTGATAATATCTTTATATGGATCCATTATCGGACTGGATTTTGCTTTTTTTAGGTTGTATTTGGGTATTTCGGTACTTTGAAGGGCTTTACGTACACTTTGTCGGGAAACACATAGGTTCCGACTGATTTTCCTAATTGACCACCCTTCAATAAAATGCTTTTTTCTGATATACTCTATATCGACCATCTTGAGCATGTCCTTTCCTCCTGTACAATTGTTGTCTGCAACTTCAATCATACAGGAATGGGCTCTCAAGGTGGTCAATTTTTTTGTTATCATTAGTGATTTTAGTGGTCAACTTTTATGTTAGCACTACTACACGACAATAAACCGGGTTCAATATGTATGAGCCATCACATAAGGATTGTTCTTCACGTTCCTTCTCATCTTTAATATAATAAGCTCTATTTTCTAAAATCTCTAATATTTGTACAGGCCAAGTATTAACCTGATCTAATTCAATCATCAACTAAATGTTCCTTTCACTTGTCATGTTTATAGGTAAAAATCCCAAAACCCATTGAATATCTTAATAATAGAAAATAATATCATAAAGCACCACAGCATTTTTTATATTTCAATCCACTTCCGCAAAAGCAGGGGTCATTTCGTCCAAATTTACTATTCAGGTCATTTAAATAGCCCAACAATTCCTTTTTCCTTGAGAGCAAGGTTCTTAAAGCTTTGATATCATTTTTTTCTACTGCTGAAAATACTTGTTCAGCAGTTTTTAGAAATTCAATTATATTCGGATCATTCCTTAGAGATATGCGCACATTATCAACTCTTTGACCAGTAAAAGTCTTATCTCTATCAGGTAAAAACAATATTTTATTAACTCCATAGTCATTCGGTGTAATATCAACGAATTCTCCGGAAGGACTTACCCAAATTGCATGAAATTCAGCCTCAATATATATCGTAGGCCACTCCCAGATAACCCACCCATGTTGAATAGAGCCTCCCTGTTTTTGAACCCTTAAATTCACATTTTCAAAGCACTCATGAGGTATAGAGTTTTTATCCGGTTTCACTTCTATGTAAAAGGGCTTATACTCAGGATCAAGTTTTTCACACAGATCTCTTATTTGTTTTGATATTATCACTGGAGTAGTTGTTTTCATTAATAACAGCCCTCCATTTCCCCATAAGTTACAATTCCATGGCTCCTTTTACTCATTGTAAGTAATTTGAATCTTAATGTGAAAACTATTAAAGCAGGGACCATACCTTTTCTTTCCTTTTGGAGAGCCTTCATAACCTTGGCACCTTCTATCGGTTTCAAATTCAGTACGTTTGCTTTCAACCATATTTCGTATAATAGAACCAATGTTAAAACCGCCATTATAGCATCGTGAATTACTGCAATTAATAAATTCACCCATATTTTCTTTGGAATAAACCTGTTTTTTACTGAGCTCATATACTCCTTCCCCATCCTCTTCAACTTCAACTCTGATATTTTTAATCTGCGGAAATGCCTCAGAGAAGCTTACTTTACCACAAAATGCATAATTTGTGTTGTTAAAAACATCTGAAGCTTTATCTCTCTTGTTTGCCGGCATGCTGGTAACCCCCTTTTTTTCACTATCATTTATAATTTGATTTCTTTTGCTCCTCTTTATTAAAAGCCCTATCTGATGGTTTATGAAAATTAAAATACGATTTTATCAATGAAAGTTCAGGAACATAGTTTCTATTAAAATTCAATCCATTTCTAAGAAAACACTTAGAAATTCATATCTTCATAGCATTAAGCAATTCATGTATGTATGCATCAAAATTTGAAGCAATTATCTCAATTTGGGGAAGCTTACTTCCATGAGCACAGGTTAAAATCTTGCCATCCATTATTGCAATTGGGTCGCTTTCCCGGGT
>CAZJNG010000109.1:0-7524 GCA_964547265.1 uncultured Candidatus Cloacimonadota bacterium
ATCAATCATTGAGAGTATTTCGCCCGAATATTGTCTTACAAAATTTTCTTTAGTGTTTCTTAAGGATAGATATTCTTGCTGTCTGTTATTATATTTTATTCCTGATATAATACCACTTAATGAAAAGAGAATAAGTAATAAGATAAAGAATAACTGAAATTTTAATTCTTTAAGCATTAGTTTAACATCTTTAATAAATAAATATTTCAACATAATTACCTCACATCATATTTATTAAATAATTTATAATTTGCAAAATTAAGAATAATTATTGTAAGTACAAGAAACAAAACCGGTTGAAATATCATTTTACTAAGTTCTGAAAGGACGATTTCTCTTTGATTGTATCTTTTTATATCAGGTCTTTTAAACTCATTTTTGGGAGGATTGTTTAGCATTTGCCGTGTAAGTTTGCTAAACTCAACACCGTCTTTTTCTGTTGGCTCTCTATTGAGTGCTTTTATATAATCAGGCCAAAATGGTATTTCATAATCAGGATGATAACTTGCAAAAAAGTGATTGCTAAACAACCAATTATCTCTGACTCCTTGCTCAATCAAAGCATCTCTAATGTCAATCCCGTCAATTAAAAATTGATAGTAATCCATTAATGAGTTTCCGGAACTTGCATTTACAAGATTTTGGAAGACAATAACCGGATTAAAAAACATAATCAGCCTTTTTATTTTTTCACGCTGAATACTAATCAGGATGCTTTGCAGATTTTCAAACTCTAATTTTTTTACTGTAGGATAATATACTTCATGGATATATCTCATATAGTTTCGGTGAACTTCATTTGTCCAACGATGTCCTAAAACTGAAACATCAAAGTGATACCCTCCATTCCAGTTAGCATGACCAACTTTATCAGGGTTTGCTTCATCTGGAATATTTATTAGGATTTCTCTTAGTTCATTATCCAGTTCTCTGGAATTATTTGTATGTTGATTTAATTGATGTTTGTATAGGTTTTCTGAGATAAAATAGTCCCAGGTAACAGGCAAGATTATTGTTAAAAATAACCAAAATACTAATGCATACACTAAAGATTTATTTGATTTATAAGAAAGTAATGAAGTAAAAACTCCAGCTATACTGATGACAGCAATAAATAAGGAAACTGCTAGCCAATAAATAAGATAACTGAAATAAAAACTCAATGTTATGAAATTACCAAATTTAATAATCATATATAGTCCACTAATCAAGTATGGCAGACTAAAAACTACAAAAACAAAGCAGAATATTCCTAGTATTTTTTTATATAAAAACAATACCTTTTTAAAGTTCCATGTCATAATTATCCTTAAAGTTCCTGTTTCTTTTTCTCCATTTATTGAGTCATAAGAGATTAAAAAGATAAATAGAGATAGAAAAAAGCTAACTAAAAAGCTGATATCCATTTTAATTGCATCACTATAAAAGTCATTTCGTTCAGTATTTAAAACTTCAGAGTTTAAGATTGGTTGAAAATATTTTGTATCAATTACATCTCCGTGATTGCTGTCATACCCTTCATTATACACAGAAAAAGGTTTCGGTCTGAGAATCGCTCTAGGGTTTAAAAAACTATAATTAGATGCATTATCAAGAGATTTTTCAGTAACTTCAATATTCATATTATATTGACTGATCTTTTTTTCCAAAGCATCAATTCTTAAAAAAAAGATTAAAAAAAATAAAATCGAAAATACAGATAAAGCCCATATAACTCTTTGTGTTTTTAATAAGGATTTAAACTCATGTTTAATAAAATAGTAAAACACCTTCTCCTCCGATACTTCTTTTTTAAATTATCAAATGCATTTTGCATGCCAAGATTTATTGACTAATCCTAAACCAAATTTTAGGGTCGCCTTTTGTAAAAATTTAATATTTTTTAATGGCAATTTTTTGACTACGAAACTCGTGCTTGTAGTCAATAATATATTAAATAATTTATAATAAATATATCAAAGTAAAATAAATTATAAAACATATTTGATTTATGATTTTGTTTATTATTGTACAAGAACCAGCTAGCTGAATGTTAAGTTACTGTTTCACAATAACTTAGATTTTGCAAATATCGTTTTCTGAAATAGGAGAGATACAGGGGACATACAGGGAATCGCATCTCCTGTAGGTCACCTGTAGTTAAGCTATTCTTTTCATGAAGTTAGCATGTAAAAAAGCTCACTTTTATAATTTTACTAAATAAAAACAAATTTCAATTAAGAAGATTTTATTTTATGGTTGTTAATTTATAATAATAAAGTATATACTTTGTCGAATAGATGACTTTCTGCACTAATATTTGAAGTTTTCTACAGTATTTTATGATTGAGCATTATAAATCAAGTTTTGAAGACTGTTTCAAGTTGATAGCTTGTGTTAAAAGAGAATGCCGAGACGAGCCGTCTCGGAACCATCTTCAGCCGAGACGAGCCGTCTCGGAACCATCTTCAGCCGAGACGAGCCGTCTCAGAACTAACTTCAGCCGAGACGAGCCATCTCGGAACCATCTTCAAAGGTTTAACTGAAGATTTTAGATAATTTCTATTTAGTTAAGGTGTATGGGATTTATACCTTTTCTAAATCGGAACATTTATAATGATTTGTGTAATATCATTATTACAAAAATGCATAAAAATATCTTAGAAGTTTTACATTTATGTGTTACAATATTGTCAGGTTTTCTTTATATATCATTATCGGAGTTTTGTAAAGTAATGGTGTAAGAATCATCTTTTAACATTTTTAAATCTTCACCACCGAAATAATAGACATTGTCATGAATATCAATGAGTTGAAATGTATAATAAAACATCTTATCTTCAGAAGTTGTATTAATATTAGCAGGAATTCTGAACCATTGACTATCTCCGAAATTTAGTCGGGTTCCAGGCTCAAGTAAGTTTCCAGAAGGTATTATATTATTAATATAATTCTGAAAATATTTAACAGCAAAAATGCTAATATCAGATTCATTATGTACTTCAAACATTGCATGGGTAGGCCAAATGAAAATCTTATAATTCTTATCAGGTTTTAAAGTAATTTCAGTTCCGTTATAACCATAGGGAAGTTGATAAGTCTGACCTTCAATCATAAGTTTTAGCACTTTATTAGGTTCATTAAGCATATACTGTTTGCCAAGTTTAAAATTATAGGAATTTGTTTTTTGACCACTTAAAACAACTGTTTCACCATCATTAATTGAATAAAAAAGGTCGTGATTAGTACGATTTTTTATTATTAAATCAGTGTCTTTTGCACAACCTATTATCACAAATGTTGTTAATAAAATAATTATTATAGTTTTCATTGTAACTCCTTTAAGATTACTCAAAAACAATTTAGAATTATGTCAAGTAATTTTTGACCATCAACGGGTTTCATTAATCGAATCGTATCATTATCATCAGAATTTAATAAATTCATTAGTTGATTTATCAATAAAATAACCTTAGTTTCATCATAATCAATTACACGAGTTAGTTTTGTTTTTAAGTCTTCAATACTATCATTGGAAATATGAGCATCGATAATGAGAATAAAAGGTTTTTCTGAGGATAAAGCTTCGACTAAAGAATCGAAATTATTAAATAGATAGATTTCATTAGTTATTCTATTTTTTAAGAATTGATATATATAATCAGTAACACTTTGCTTTGAATCACAAACAAAAATTTTTAAGCTATTTTCTTGAGATGGATTAGTCTTTTTCTTTTCTTCTTTTGTTTTTTCTTGATATTCTTCGATTTTTTTCAACCTTATATAATAATCAACAGCATAAGTAGTAAAGGCATTTAATGCAGAATCAGATTTGATATAGTCCTGAAATGCAAATGTGTTTTTGTTTATGTATTTAAAGATTGCAGCTACTTTTATTTTGTTAAAGGGAAAATATAAATCAATGTCATAAATAATTTTATTATTATATTCACCGGCTAGATGATGTAGTTCAGCTTCAAAATACATTATTTGTGAATTAATTTTTGATATTTTCTTGTAATAAGGCAAGTTTTTTATTTGAAAAGAAATTTTGACATTATCTGTATCTAAGGGAGTTATTGAAAAGTTTTCTGAATATTGCTTTATTTGGTCAGGGTAGCTAAAATGAAAATTAGAATCTACACTATCAATTGATTTTAAGTTACTGTAAAACTCAAATTCATTCGCCTCCGTTTCTAATAGCGCTTCAAAAATGAACTTGTATGATACATTCTCTTTAATTTCAGAATTAAGATAAAGCGGATCGATATAACTAAATATTAAACTATCTTCTTGCACTGCAAGTAAGAAGATTTGATAATACTTTCCGTTTAATCTGATTTCAAACTTTTTAGGAGCAGATAAAAGATTAATAAATAATTTATATTGATCTTTTTTATGATTAATATTTTTCCATTTCTTTTTGTTAAAAAGATTCATCTTTTATCCTCCAATACTTTTCTCTCTATATATAAGATAAATCAGATTTCCAAAAAAGGAAATCTGATTTTTACTTTTTTTATAAGTTATTAAAATTTTATATTGTAGAATGCATCTTTGCCAAGATAAACTGCTGTTTCTCCAAGCTCTTCTTCTATTCTTAATAATTGATTATACTTTTCTATTCTCTCACTTCTGCAAAGCGAACCGGTTTTTATTTGCCCGGCATTTACAGCTACAGCAAGATCAGCTATGAATGTATCACCGGTTTCACCTGAACGATGTGAGATAACGGTTGTGAATTTATGTTTTTTAGCAAGTTCAATTGTTTTTAAAGTTTCTGTTACAGTGCCGATTTGATTAAGTTTAATCAGAATTGAGTTTGCAGAATTCTTATCAATACCCATTTGCAAACGGTCAGAATTAGTAACGAATAAATCATCACCAACAATTTGTAGTTTATGTCCTAGTTTTTCTTTCATTAGCGCAAAACCATCCCAGTCATTTTCATCAAGTCCGTCTTCTATTGAAATAATAGGGTACTTATCGCATAACATAGTGTAGTATTCAACCATTTCTTTAGAATCAAGTGCTTTATTTTCAGCTCTAAGTTGGTATTTGCCATTTTCAAAGAAAGAAGAAGCTGCCGGGTCGAGAGTGATAGCAATGTCTTGCCCCGGTCTGTAACCTGCTTTTTCAATAGCTTTGATTATCATTTCCAAAGGCTCTTCATTATTTTTGAGGTTTGGAGCAAATCCGCCTTCGTCACCAACACCGGTTGCGTGACCTTCTTTGTGTAAGATAGCTTTCAAAGCATGAAAGACTTCTGTGTTCATTTGAATTGCCTGGCTAAAGGTTTGAGCACCAATAGGAGCAATCATATATTCTTGAAAGTCAACATTATTATCAGCGTGTTGACCACCATTGATGATATTAGACATTGGAACAGGCAATACATGCGCCCATGTACCACCGAGATATCTGTACAATGGCATTTCTAATTCATCAGCTGCAGCTCTGGCAACAGCCATAGAAACACCTAATATTGCATTTGCTCCAAGTTTTGCTTTATTTGGAGTGCCGTCAAGCTCAAGCATTATTTTGTCGATCTCCATTTGTTCTGTTACATCAAGTCCAATAATTTCTGGTGCAATGATATCATTAACATTATCTATTGCTTTTAATACACCTTTACCACCAAATTTTTGAGAGTCACCATCTCGTAATTCAACTGCTTCATATTCACCGGTTGAAGCTCCACTTGGAACAGCGGCTCTGCCTAATATTCCTGAATCAAGAACTACATCAACCTCAATAGTTGGATTACCTCTTGAGTCAATTATTTGTCTAGCATATACATCAATTATTTCTGACATTTTTCCTCCAAATTATTTTTTAAAGATAGATTCTATTGTTTTAACTGAACCTAATAATGATGTTGCCTCATAAGGCAATACGATAGTCTTATCGCCTTTTTGAATTAATTCCTTAAAGGCAGTAATATATTTGAGTGCGATTTGATATTCACCCGGGTCAACTTTTGTATCCTTTAGAGCAGCTCCGACCTTTCTGATTGCCTCAGCTTCAGCTTCAGCAACTATTAATCTGGAGCGAGCCTCACCTTCAGCTCTGGTTATTTGAGCATTTCTAAAACCTTCTGCTTCTAATATATCCGATTGCTTTGTTCCTTCTGCTTCAAGAATTTTTGCTCTTTTGTCTCTTTCGGCACGCATTTGTTTTTCCATTGCGTTTTTGATTTCACGAGGTGGGTTAATATCTTGAAGTTCAACGCGGTTAATCTTCACACCCCATTTATCAGTTGCTTCATCGAGTATTTCTCTGAGTTTTGAGTTTATCATGTCTCTTGAGGTTAAGGTTTTATCAAGATCAAGTTCACCAATAACATTACGAAGAGTAGTCTGAGTTAATTTTTCAATAGCTTCCGGTAAGTTATTAATTTCATAAACTGCTTTAAAAGGATCAGTAACTTGAAAATAAACCATTGCATTAATCTCAATTGATACATTGTCTGCCGTTATAACATTTTGTCTTGGGAAATCATAAACTGTTTCTCTTAAATCAAGCCTGGATATGGTAGATTGCTGTATATAACGATTGCCTTTGAAATCTTCTTTAACAAATCTCCATGTGAAGGTTCGATACTTATCAATGATTGGAACTATTATATGCAAACCACTTTCTAATGTTTTATGATATCGTCCAAATCTTTCGATGATTAAAACTTCTGCTTGTTTAACAACAACAACACCTTTGGAAACAAGTATTATTACAAATATTACTAAAGCACCGATTATTATAAATAACTCACCCATTTAAATCTCCTCTTTTTTATGGATTACTATCACTTTATTGCCTTCAGTTTTTAAAACTTCAACAATTTCATTTTCTTTGATATTAATATTTTTATCCTGGCATACGGCTGACCATTCTTCGCCTTCAATTTTAACATATCCTCTTCTGCCTGCAGGGATTATCTTGGTTACGATTCCTGTCTTGCCAACTAAGGCACTAACATTGCTCTTAGTTGTATCTGATTTTAAAATGAAACCGGCAAACTTTTTCATCATAATAAATGAAATCAAAGTTGAAATTGCAAAAATAACAAACTGAATAATATAATTATCAATAACTATTGAGAATAATCCTGTAAAGATTGCTCCCATTCCAATACTAAAAAATATAAAACCGGGAGTAACTATCTCAATAATCAAACAGATAATTCCGATTGCTATCCAAATAATCCATGCTTCCATAAGGACTCCTTTATTAATTAACGGAGGTTATTCTTTTTTGCCTTCATCAGATTTTTCATCTTTATCTTTATAGATTCTTTTTACTTTTCGTTTACTGCTTCCATAACTATAACCACCACCATACTTATAAGAGCTGCCATATTTATAACCTGATTTTCCGCCTTTGCCACCACTCGCTGTATGAATACCGATATAGCTCATAAATGTTAATACTTTGTCAAATAAAAAGAGTACAATAAGCATTGCTAGAGTCAATCCAAAAAACCACATCGCAAAATTTCTAGCTAATAAAAAACCTGATTTATAAACATTGGCACTTTCTGATGCCACT